>JAHFAC010000083.1 GCA_023250755.1 Bacteriovoracaceae bacterium
AATCGATCGTTGATCGTATTGTCTCTGAGATTCGTCCGGAGACTCGTCTCCTTTTGGTGAGTCATGTGGTCACGGGGACTGGGGTAGTGATCCCGATCCAAGAATTGGCGCTTGAAACTCAAAAGCGAGGCGTTTTTTTAGTCGTAGATGGAGCTCATGCTCCAGGAGCGATTGACGTGGATTTTCGAACTTTTGAAGGGATTGATTTTTATGGAGGTAATCTCCATAAGTGGATCATGGGTCCAAAGGGCACTGGGTTTGGTTGGGTGCCGAAGAGGCATCAGTCCATCCTCCGTCCGATTCAAGCGGGATGGACGACTTTTGAGATTCCTCTCCCATTCGAAAAATTTGGGGATCGCCAGTTATTTACTGCCCGATACTTGCTTGCGAGTTGTGATAATTTTGCACCTTTTTTTGCTCTCCACGAGATTTTTGAATTTTGGAAGAAGCATGGGAAGAGTGCGATTTTTTGCCGACTTCGAGAACTTCAGCGGTGTGTGGATGATGAGGTTACGCAGAGCTTGGGATGGTCGAGACTTTCTCCATCTCAACTCGAGATGAGAGGGCCGCTTCTGAGCTATGATCTACCAGACTCGCTGGCAGAGATGGGATATTCACTTATGGAAAAGCTTTTGCGTGAGCACCGTCTTCAAATCATGGTGACTCCCGTGCAGGGACGTTTTAGGCTTCGCCTGTCGCCCCATATTTACAATACCGAAGCAGAGATTCGCACTGCGGTTCAGGTGCTTAAGAGGCTGGCGTAGTGCTTGCCTCTGAAATTCACAAACCATAAAATAACCGGCAATGAATCGAAAAATGGCGAATTCAAGTACTCCCCAAGTACTCTATCGAAAGCTAAACTAACAAAGAATTATTTACAAACCACATCAGAGTCAGCGATGAACGCCACGGCATGGGTTGTGCCAGCTTCAAAAATGACGCCGCCAGCGTTGTCTCCAGGGTAATACAACACTTGCGTAAAATGCTTTGATCGAACTCGAAAATCACTGACAGAAAGATTCTCGGAGTCACTGCTCTGCCGTAGATATTCAACGGCTTCTTGTGTATTTGAAATTTTTGCTTCTTCTTGGCCATCAAACTGATGTAACTGAGAGGACTGAAGTTTTGCCGCGATGATTAATTGCTGCTTCACGAGTGTATCAAGCCCTCGGATCTTACTTGGACTTGCTTTTGTGAGATTGATGTTTTGACCCACCTCCACCCAAGAGCCCTCGTGATAGCCATCTGTTAGGCCACATTCAGATCCGAACCGCGCTCCTCCCGCTTGTGCAGAGAGTGAAGTCACCAGGGTCATCGCAATAAAAATATTTTTCATAAAAACCTCCAATTTTAAGAGACATTTTTTGTTTATAGGAAGTCCTATACAGGTTGGATGAGATGGTGTGTTAATGCATAATAATTAATTTATTATAATAAAAATGAATGATAATCAGAGTCTGATAGAAGTTGACTCATATGAACTGTTTTTAACTCGGCACGTGCCGAGTTGCCCATCGATGCGCTTAGGTATGAGTAGTTTTTTTTAGAAGCTCTTGCAACTCTCCTCGTTCATACATTTCAGAAATGATGTCTGATCCGCCGATAAATTTGCCATGAATGAAAATCTGCGGCACCGTCGGCCACTGCGTGAATTCCTCAAGCGCTTCCCAAAGGGGATCATCTGATAGCACGTCTACTGCGGCAAAATCCGTAACCCCGGCAGCTCTTAACACCTTGACGGCTCGGGCGGAGAATCCACAATGAGGAAAATGTGGTGTGCCCTTCATGAAGATAACAACGGGCTTGGATTTAACAGTTTCTTCTACTTTTGAAATCAGTGGATGGGTCATAGTCAGCGGGACTCCTATAGTTTAGCGAATTGATCGGGCGTATAAGTTTTAAGGCTGAGGGCGTGAACTTCGTCTGACTTGATCTCTGTCTGCAGGATCTGGAAAATGAGGCGGTGCTGTTCCACAGGGGTGAGGTCTGCAAAAGCGGGAGAGACGACGACCGCCTGAAAGTGATTCTGAGTACCCGTGAGATCGGTGATTTGGGCTTTCGTTCCTGCTGCCAGCGATTCAATTCGAATTTTGAGTTGCTCTACGGTCATTACGGGTCTCCTCTGAAAGAGCACCCTTATCATACTTTGTAGGATTTGCTCGACCCCAAAATGACTCACGGGGTTACCATGAGGAGATTACCGAAAAAGTGAAATTCAAGCCCTTAGCCCCCTACCCTAAGCAGGCGAATTTCTCTCTTTTGGTAATTGGCGGTTGTCGGATGGTGCCTAGGGATGCGATGAGGTTAGAAACGTTATTTCCTTTGGAAGAATTTTATTGTCCACCGGAAAAGATTATTACTGCCGAAATTACGCCGTCAAAGATTTAGACATCTGTGTCTCCGTTGACCTGATTATTTTTAAAAAAACAAGCTTCACCCAGTCTAAGCTCTCAAATTAATTGCATTTTATATTTGCTGGCCCCTGGCATATCCGCTGCATTGATTGCATTTGTTGGCTGGCTGTTTTTTGGAGGAAATATCATGTTAAAGTTTAAAAATTTAAAAAGTAGTACCCCCCCCACTTATTCTTGGTTGTTCTTTGTAGTCTATCTGCTGTCGCACTCATTCATTGCGGCAAGCCCATCTCACGAGGATCTAACCTGTCTGTTTCAGCCCCCGACGCGCAGAATATTATTAATTTACGAGTAAAAAAGACAGAAGAGGTGCGTAAGCAATTGGATTCGATCCAAGATGCATTGCGCCCCATTCAAACAGTATTGAAGGATATCGGTAGAGCATTGAATTTAGGTGTTCATATTGATGTTCAAGGACGGGCTGAAGAAAGATTGCAGGCGTTTATCGTCCAGCTCCAAAAACTTTTGAGAGATGCGACTGAGAATTTGGTCCACTTTCAGGCCGATGGTTCCTGGGTTTTTGAAAGAGAAGTGGCCATTGCGATCAACGAAGAGGAGCCCGTTGCTGCAGAACAATCAGACGAGTCATTCGAGTCCAGGCCTGAGCAAGTTAAAAAAGAAGTAAAAAGAAAATATCTGCTCAAAGTTCAAGGCTATAGGGCGGATGGAAAAGATGAGTTATCGGTTACGGTGCATGATCTTGGGAACAGAACTGCTGAATTGATTGCCAAAGGGACTGTTGTTTCACCCCGTGAGATTGACTTTTCATTTTATCCTCACGCCATTGAGCGCCTATTAGAAAATAAAGTAATTTCAGTAGATTTATCAGAGCACCGTAATGTTCAGGCTAATGTTCTGGCTAATGTTCTGGGCGAGTGCGAGTTGCGCATCAGAAAAGCTGAGCAATCCATCCACTGCAAAGACCTGAAAATCAGGATCGATTCATTTATGGCAGAGATTAATTCACTTGATTTTTCACACGATAGCGATGGCATTGATCTGTCCGCTAGCGCAGTACTTAAGGATGCAAGCAAGACAGCGGTGGCCGAAGTTAAATTAGAAGGACATCCCAATCAAAAGACCAAGATCGAGGCCAAGCTTCTTAAGAAAGCACCTTGAGTCGCAACCCTCCCAGGGTGAGTTGGAGAGCATCCTATGAACAGCCAGCTGGTCATTTTAGCAAGCTTTGTGGTCAGCGCGGGTATTTTTGCGTGTGCAAGGCAAAAAGACACGGCGATTCCGGCTCATCCCGTTGCAGAGGCCTATGCCTTGATGGATCAGGGAGAAAATGCGAAGGCAATTCTGCTTTTAGAGAGGGAGATTCAGCAAGATCCCACTCAATCTGAAAGCAGGATTTTACTTGCCTCTGCTTACCTGGGCGAGGCGGGAATCAATGTCTACGGTCTTCATTCGTCTTTTCAGGATATTCTCTTCTCGCGACCGATGGCGGAGAGTTTTCAGAAAGAGGAGCAAGGTGCCCAACAGCGATTGATTGGAAAATCGGAGGTGCCTACTCAGGATGCTTCCCCGAAGAGATCTCCACTTGAGCTCCTCATTGACGACCTCGATCGATTCTTAAATATTTTGCGTGAACGAGTCGAATTTTTAACTCGTTTTCCGGATATCCCTCCCGCCAAGTGGCCCTTGCTTGATGAGTCGCTCTTTCTTCTGGATCCTGCGGGCGTAGGCAAGGATATCAGCCTTTATCGGATTTTTGTCAGATTGATTTATCTCAAGGCCTTTATCTCTCATCGCGTGATTCAGGATCAAAGCCTAGGAACTCGGGTTTGGCTTTGTCGTCTTGATTTTTATCGATTCAAAGAAGACTTGCATTGGTTATTGAAGAATTTAACCTTGGCAATAGAGGATTTCGGGCGAGCTTATCCCCAACGGGCGACGGGATTAGGCGAGATCGAGAGCTGGGTTCGCGTCATCTTGGAAAAACTAGAGCAGCAAGATCAGCAACACCATAAACAAGACGGTAAAATGCTCAGTGCATTGCCAGAGACGGAATTTATTTTATTTCAAGATCGGCTGCGCCAAAAACTTCACTGCTCTGAACAAAGTAGTAAAGGAAATGAAGAGTGAAAAGGCTCAGGGATTTGATATTATTTTTTGCTTTTATCGGGCCTCTTTCGGTATTTGCGGTGCCTACTGAATTTGCATTTGAACGCGTTCCTTCACGGTTTGAAACTTTGGAGTTAACCGCAGGATCTCGAGCATTAGGTGAGACTTGCTATTCATTCGGTACGATGCCCGATGGGACCGTTTGTAATTCTGCATTTCTTCCTGAGGTCACTCAGGGATCTCTGATGGGTCGGGTATTTTTAGGCAATGGTTACGCCGCGCTGACAGCGGCAAATCAGATGGTTTATCAACCCATTTCTAAAGAATTTCTCCAGAGTTTATTTGAACATCAGAATGTCACCAGCCTGGAGGCCCATGTGGGATTGGTTTTTACCGGACCCAGGTTTTCTGCCGCGTTTTCGCCCTACCGGGTTCAGTATCTTTCGGAGGTCCATAATCCCAATTTTCCGGTAGTCGCTGTCCATGCTGCGGTAGAGCGGAGTTTTTCGTTTTCAAGCGGATTTACACTTGAGGAACTTTCTGGGCAACTGAGTGATTTTAGCGTGGGGACCCGATTGCGTCTTTTAGAGCGAACCTATGTGCATGGGACTTTTTCATTGTTTCAAGCTTTGACGGACAATCCGAGGGATTTATTGCCAGTTCAAATCCAGAAGGGAATCTTTGTCGATCCGACCGTAGCCTGGGCGAAAAAAGATCTGAAATGGAGCCCAAGAGTCAGTTTGGGTGTGAAAAACTTAGGGCATCTATTTCCGCAGACTTCTCTCTATCCTGAGCGGCCAGACTTCGGCTTTGGTTTTGGCTTAGAGCCTCCGCTCGAGGTGGGTCAGTTGAAGCTAGGTTTGGACGTGGTGGATCTGATCCATGGTCCTGAGGGTGGCGGTGCTCTCTCTCGATTCCGTGTAGGCAGTACTTACCACTTGGGTATCATGGATATGATGCTCGGATGGAACAAGAGTGCGGTATCCGCAGGCGTTCAGTTTGGGATTCAGGTGGTTCAAGTAGGCATTGTTTACGAATTTTTGAGAAGTGAGTTGAATGAAAATACAACAGAAAACAGAATCGCAACGGAATTTTCCGTTCGGCTTTAGACTATTTTATTTTTCAATCCTTTTGAGTCTTCCCCTTTCCTGGAGCATTCCAAGGGCTACTTTTGCTGAGGATTTAGAATCTCACTCGGCCCATGAGGTCTTGCAGCAAAAAGCATCGGCACTTGAAGCTGAAAACCAGAAAAACGGATGGGCTTATATTTTAAGCGGAGGTTTGGCTCTCGGTATTTCAATTCCGGCCTATTATCTCTCCCAGGATCTCTTTGCTAAGGTCGTGTACTCAGTTGGTCAAACGGTCAGTGTAGGAGCTGTGGGCTATGGTTCTTATCTGGTTTTATTGGATAATGATTATCGTCGATTTGAAAAGGTGATTGAACAGGCTCCAGCGCAGTCCACAAAGCCATTCAGTGATCAAAAAGATCAGCTCTCCTATCTTTTTTTAAAAGAAAATGCACAGCGATCCAGAAATATTCGAAAGATTCGCGTGATTACTCATTCTCTGACGGCGGCCTTAAATTTTGTCAATGGAGCCACCACTTCTCAGCGAGAACTCCAGACAGCCCTCTACTTCATTGGAGGCGTGAATGCATTAGCCGCACTCAGTTTTGGCTTCGGGAGCTCGGAAGAGGAAAAAATTTCTGAATCCATCAAGAAACCGGAATTGGCGATTCTTGCAGGTCCGTTGGTCGGTTTTTGCTTGCACTTTTAGGAAGATCCTCATGGGTGGGTCCTTGATAGCGTTTTTCTACAACGCTGTACCAGAGAAAAACCAAGCCTGTGAATGACACTCCAAGAACTTGGCCGGCCTGCTCGTTGGGTGGGAGCATCAGGACTACGGTAATGAAACCAACCCAGAGCAGGGCAATCCAGGTGATGATGCCGCCAAAACGCCCCAAATTCCAGTCCCCCTTTTTAAATCGGCCGTGATGCGTTCCGTAAATGCGGGCAATCAGCGATAGGCCATAAGAAATATAGAGAGCCACAACAGCCACGGATACCACTGCGCTGTAAAGCTTTACCGATGCGGCCAATGCCATCGCCACTCCTGCTAACATCCAGATTGCGAAGGAGGGCGTTCGCGTTTTAGGGCTGACATGGGACCAGAGATTGGCCCAAGGCAATCCTCCATCGCGAGAGAAGGCATAAACCATCCTAGAGACAGAAGTGAGGGTCGCAAGTCCACAGAGCCATGCAGCCCCTAGGACAAGGGCAACCACAAGCCCTCCTAGATTGTCTCCGAGGCGGAGGCGCAAAATTTCTGGAAATGCATTGTCCCCGAACGCTGTGGCTTGATCCAGATTTGGAATGGAGAGCGTCATGACGACGAACATGATAAATCCAACTACGACTGAAATAAAGACGGAGAGAAAAATTCCCCAAGGAGCGGATTTGCTTGGGTTGATGGTTTCTTCGGTGACATTGGCAGAAGCGTCATATCCAGTGAGGATCCACTGCGCTAACAAAAGCCCAATCAAAAAACTGTAAGGGTATGAAAACCCATCGGAATGATGCGGATGCAAGAGAAAAGAGACGGGCTGCGCAAGGCCACTGAAAATGAGCGCTCCCACTAAGAGCGCAGTGACCGCCATATGATACCCAGCTGAGAAGTTATTGAGCCATGCCACGACACGGACACCCCGATGGTTCAAAATGGCGTGTGAAAAAAGAATGAGGCCATAAATCGTAAAAGTCACAGTCAGCGAGTCGGGCCATTTCATGAACCCAATCAGTAGGCGTGCGAGACCATAATCGACTCCGGCCAATACACCGAGCAGTCCGATCCCGTTAAAACAGGCCGTGAACCATCCGATTCTCCTCCCAGCTAAAAAACTGCTCCAATGATACAGCCCTCCTGAGGTGGGATAAGTACTTGCAAGCTCAGCCATGGAGAGAGCGACCAGAAGAGTGAAGAAGGAAACCAGCAACCATCCGGCCGTGACCAAAAGAGGGCCGCCGTGCTGCAGTCCATAACCGTAAAGTTGAATTCCGCCCGTTGAGATCGAGATAATTGAAAAGCTGACGGCAAAATTTGAAAATCCCCCCATTTCTCGAACTAATTCTTGAACGTAACCCAGCTTTCGGAGTGCTTCGGCGTCTTTT
>JAHFAC010000084.1:0-1983 GCA_023250755.1 Bacteriovoracaceae bacterium
GTTCGGTTAGTCATTTATCAAGTCTTTCTTCAAGATGGAGGCCAGTGGTCGTCTAGGGGGGCTGGATTTTGTGCTCGAACTTCGTTGTTCAAGATTGAACGCCGGACCGCCCTAACTATTCCCCGGCAGGGTATGGGGAAAAAATGCGCTTCGAAATGCATAGACAATCTGTCTCGAGAAGCAAGGGAAGATCTTTCGTTCCATTTCAGGCCTGAGGTTGGTGTATGTCTCGGCTTCGGCTGTTTTCAGGATTCGGCGTTGAAATTCATCACAAATTCCGACCATTTCAGCGACCCGGCTAATTTTTATAGAATGCAATGATTCCGGGAAACTGGGTCCATGAATTCTCATATGGTGTTGCTCGATGGCCTGGCTTGCTGCTGAAGGGATGCCCCTGACTCCACGGAGAATCATGGCTCCCCTTTCGGGATGAGTTTGAAAAATGTTTTTATCGTCAGGAGTCAGTTGAGATGAATCTTCACTTGAAAAATTTTCAGGCCAAAAATTTTCCGGAAGCTGAAAAAGACCGATGTCATGAAAAAAACTGGCAAGGCCAACGATTTGGACGGGTTGGCTCATCTGAATCTCAAGTTCCTGCGCTAAGAGGCTTGCCAGTACACAGGTTCCAGCTCCATGCTCAAAAGCGGCGATGTTGGATAAAAATTGATCAAATACGGATTGTTGCCTCAAGTTAAGCTGTTCCGTCAGGTCATGAACGTTTTTTACGAACTTGGCAGCGTAGTTCAAATTTTTATCGCTGATTCCGTAGGCTCTAAGAAATTTCATTGTTTCTTCGCCCAAGTTGAGGGTTTGTGAAGTCTTTAGCTCGATGGGTGCTTTTTCGTGCTTAATGAGGGCGGAGGTCAGGTGATCACAGTATTCAAGATAAGTTTGTTGAACCTCTTTGCGGATGTAAAAATTTGCCACGCCTTTATTGAGATAGACTTGCAAGCGATCAGCACTGAATGCGTCGCCCGCTTGAAGGAGCTTAAGGTATCGACCTGATTTAAGGCGAACATAAACGTCAAATAAAGACTGCGTTCCGGATAAAAACTCATTTGAACGGATCGATATAAAGGCAGGGTCATCGACGATGAGTTCGGTTCCAATGGTTTCTTTTGTTTTTGGCGCATTTTCAAGGGCTTTTTTTACATCAAATTGAATCAAGATCGGTGAAACCAGCTCTAGCATATCTTTAAGCGTCATTGGTTTTTTTAAGACATTCCGCACTCCGATTCCTCTTAAGTCTTGAGGTGAGAAGGGGAGCTGAGTTTGCTCGTCTAAAATCATATAGATCGGTGTGGCGGGCCTGTGAGAAAACGCACATCTCACGACAGACAATCCGCTGGGCTGAGCAACTAAAGGGTTGACGAAAATCCCATAAAACGGATCCTTACTGCTTGAAATCAAGCTTTGTGCGTCTTTTCCGGTGCTTGCAAAACGAAGGTTGAAATGGTGAGAGGAGTGTTCGGCCTGAAGAGACTCAAAGAAGCGAAAATCAGTATCGACCACTAAAATAGACCGATCAGAGTCCTGTGAGTCCATATAAGCCATGTTATCTAATGTGATAATATAAAATCATAATTTTTTAGACCCGATTTTTAGTCATAAAATTGACAGTCATTTATTCCATAAATTCACACATCTATTTTGTAAGTAATTTATAAAACAAATATACTCATTGGACAAAGGGAGAAAATACCTGTGAATCAGTCATTCCTAAAATTGCAACTGAGATTTTTTTGGATTATTTCTCTTGGTATCCTTTTGGCCGCTTGCCCGAATCAGCAGGGAGGCGGGATGTCACGTTCGGTTCAGGTCCGAGGACAGAATCCCACTTCTGCAAAGAATGGCGGTGTAACTGCTATTCCTGTCCCAACGGATGCCGTACCGAATCTCCCTGTGGCACCAGCCGTGCCAGGAGCGCCAGATGTACCAACTAGCTTTCCCAGTTCTGTGGCGAGTTCTCAGGCAGCGCAGGTT
>JAHFAC010000084.1:1993-7597 GCA_023250755.1 Bacteriovoracaceae bacterium
TTTAAATGGGCCGGTCCGTAGTTTGAAAAGGCAATCGGATGAAAAAATTCTGATGGCAGGTGATTTCACTCAGCCCGCTTATGTTGTTCGCATCAACGCAGATGGAACCCTGGATAGTTTATTTCTGGCTTCAATTGGGATGGGCGCAAATGCACCCATCTATGCCATTGCCCTGCAGACGGATGGAAGAATCCTCCTCGGAGGAGACTTTACTGATTTTAATGGGATTCCTACAGGACACTTAGTGAGATTGAATCCGGATGGAACTGTCGATGTAAAATTTAGTTTAGCTCTCGGTACTGGATTTAATAATCGCGTTACAACAATTTTGCTTCAAAAGGATGACAAAATTGTTGTAGCTGGAAGTTTTACAGACCTAAACGGAAAGTCTGGTACCCGCAATGTTCGTTTGAATGGTGATGGAAGCGACGATTCGAGTTACGGTGTTTCACCTGTCGAAGCCCCGCCTCTTGCTGCGGCACTTGTTGTCACTCCCACTTCTGTTGCTGAGCCGAGTCCGTCACCAGTTCAGGCCACTCTTCCGGTGGCAAGTCCGGCTCCGATGGAGGTCGTTGTGCAATCTCCTAGTCCAACATCAGTGTTACTTGTACCGTCACCTACTCCGAGTATCCCTGCCCCAATCATGACTCCGGTGAATGCTCCGGTCGTGGTAGCGAGTCCATCGCCATTTCCAATTTTAGTTTTAGCCCCCAGTCCCACGCCTACACAAGTCATCGAGTCTATGCCTAGCCCGACAGCGACTGTAGCTGTGGTAGCGTCACCAAGTCCGACTCCGGTTAAAGTCGTTCCTCTTGTGCCTAGCCCTATTCCTGTTCTGAGTCCGACTCCGGTGAGCACCTCGGTCGTGGTGGCGAGTCCGTCGCCTAGTCTTACAGCAAAACCAAGCCATACTCCCAGGCCAGATAAGGAGCTAAGGGATGAAGATACCAAAGAAGATAAGCTTGAAAGTAGAAAATTAAAAAATGAGATCCAGAAGATCAAAAAAAATGAAAAAGAAATAAAAAAAGAAGAGAAAAAGGAAGAACCAAAAAAAGAAGTTTCGCCTCTTCCAAAACCAGTGCCGAGTCCTAGCCCGACTAAGGCAGTAGTAAAGGCTACTCCGAGCCCAGAGTCAGAAAGTTCAGACTCGGAGACAAGCTCCAACTCTACTAAGGTGGCAGTGAAATCTTCACCGAGCCCGGTAGCTGTACCCAGTCCGGCTAAGGTTGAAGTGAAAGCCAGTCCGAGTCCGACCCCAGTGCCGAGTCCTAGCCCGACTAAGGTTGCTGTAAAGTCGTCACCCAGTCCGATGCCTGTCGTGAGTCCAAGCCCTACGACAAAGACAGGTAAGAATTGAAAATGAACAAGAAAATATTGATTCAAAAAATAAGGAATCTAAATATGAGAGCTAAAATTGCAATCGGGGTTTGTTTTGCTCTAGTTACATTTTTTGGCGTCAAGCTTGTGGTTGCAACTTTAGATAAACCAAATGACGAAGTTCTCTCTGCGGCTTTACAGTCGGATGGAAAAATAATTCTCTCCGGAAAGTTTACAGAGAATCGACTCATGAGAAAAAATACAGATGGAACAGATGATGATACCTTTTCTTCAACTTGGCAATTGGGTGGATTTAATTTGCCAGTTCATTCTGTCGCTGTTCAAGCGGATGATAAGATTATTGCAGCAGGAGAATTTTCTAATTTTGATGATACTCTGGCTGGCCATATTGCACGGCTCAATGCAAACGGAACCCTAGATACAGAGTTTATGCGGAATTTAGGGACTGGGTTTGATGATTCTGTCATTACTGTAGCCATTCAAGATGACGGAAAAATTTTAGCTGGAGGACTGTTTATGTCATTCAATGGGACCTCAGTCCGCAGAGTCGCAAGACTAAATTTAGATGGGACTTTGGACACGAGCTTTGCGCCAATGTCTGGCTTTGATGCACCGGTTTTGACAATCGAAAGTCAGCCAAATGGAGAGATTTTAGTCGGTGGAGAGTTTAGGGGCTATCAAGATACTAATAATCCTTACGTTCTTAAGTTAACTTCAAATGGATCGGTGTCCAGTCAATTTGCTCTCAAACCGTCAAACTGATGAAGATAAAATAGGTAAACACTATGAAAGCACATCAGGCAAACTACGATTTGAAGATGAATCATGAGTTAGAAAAGCGACTTCATCTTCAGGCTGATCGAGCAGTCCTCGAGCGCTCTGTTACAACGATTCCTATGTATCTTGCTCTATTTCTCGCTATAGTTTGGGCAACTCCGATCGCAAGGCGATTTCCAAACGAGATCATTGGATTTGGGATATTTAGTTTATTGCTTTGCTTGGTCCGATATTGGATTGTTATCGCATGGAGAAAAGTACCTGATAGCCAGAGTCTTTCTTGGCATCGATTGTTTCTTTTAAGTCATTAGTTAACATCGGCGTCCTGGGGCCTTTTTTGTTGCCTAACAGTGGCTTTTTTAGAGTTAGGATGGACTTCGTTCTTTGTTTTATTGATTACTATCGGAATTTGTGCAGCCTCTATTCCAACACTAGCGCCTAAATTTTCATTGTCCAGGTGGCATTTGGTTTTGATGTTTGTACCTTCCTTGCTTGCAACTTGGCTTTTTGTTGGTGGCCTCAAGGGGTATTCACTTGCGCTTTTTTTCTTGGGTTTTTTTGTTTTAATGCTCACTCAATCAAAGGTTCAAAATATTCAATATTGGCGTGGAATTCGAGATCAAGCGCGAATTCAAGCAATGATTGATGCGCTTCCGGGTACTCTTTCTTGGGTTTCTTCAGATTTAAAATATCTTGGAGTAAATCGCCATCTTGCTCGTCTTTGGAACATGCCTCAAGAGAAATTTATGGGAAATGAAATGGGTTTTTCGTCGAAGGCAACCGCTGTGAGGGAATTTGTTAGGCATCTTTTCGCTTCAGATTCAGAGCAAGAGTCCAGAGAGATGCCCGTCCAGGTTGAAGGTGATCAGCGCACTTATTATATGGTGGCAGCAAAGTACAACCATAACACCGAAGCAGTAATTCTCGGAATCGACGTGACAGAATATAAAAAATATTATGATGAAGCGCTTATGAGACGTAGGCAGAGTGCTCACGTGGCCAAGCTAGCAAGTTTAGGAGAGGTTGCAGGAGATCTTGCAAAAGGGGTTAACTCACGGTTAAC
This sequence comes from Bacteriovoracaceae bacterium, assembly GCA_023250755.1. Taxonomy (GTDB): domain Bacteria; phylum Bdellovibrionota; class UBA1018; order UBA1018; family UBA1018; genus JAHFAC01. Next base: position 5,172 of record JAHFAC010000084.1, read on the forward strand.
TCAAGTCCGTAGCAGTCTATCTACATTGAAGCCCGGAACGCTTGCCACGGGCGCAATGGAGGATCTTGAAGATAAACTATCTAAAATAGAGCGATTGGCCAGTGTTTTTCATCGTTTTTCATTTGAAGAAAAAGACAGTACAGTTAAGCCCATTAAAATCGTCGATTTAGTTGATGACCTCTGTTTGCTTCACTCAGATCGATTTCAAACTAAGGAAATTGAATTTTCAGTCACTGATTATCCGAAGGATTTGAGTGTGAATTGTAGCTATAATCTTATGATCGAAGTTCTTCTTCATTTGCTTGGGAATTCTTATGATGCTGTTAAAGATGTGCCAAAATCCTGGGTCAGGCTCGAGGTTAAAAAATTGGAATTTGGAATAGAAATAGCAGTAGTTGATAGTGGGAAAGGAATTTCAGAGGCGGTCAGGGATCGGTTATTTCAGTCGCATTTTTCTACGAAGGGTAAGGAGGATGGCGGAGGCTTTGGATTGAATCAATCAAAACGAATGATCGAGGCTCAGGGGGGAATCCTTTCACTCGATACTGCGTCGCCCAATACTCGCTTCGTGATCTCGTTACCTGATGAGCCCGTTCAAGTTGGGAATTGGATGTCGTGACCCTAGAGGCCCTATACTCCAAGATCTAAAATACGAATCGCTTTTTCGTGTTTATCTGCTTCAAATTTATTGAAAAAAAGAACCTCCGCCAATTGTCGGACCGCTTTCTTTTGTCTTTCTTGAAGAGATCCGCTTGATTCAGCAACCAGGCCATCAAACGTATTGGCTATGGAAACAATTTTTGCGAGATCATAGATTGAGTTTCCACGCATTTTTTTTGGGTATCCTGATCCGTCATGGCACTCGTGATGTTGAGCAACGATCAGCAAGACTTCTTGGGGGACATTTTTGAATGCGGATTGAAGGATTTCAACACCAAGCAAAGGGTGTTCTTCCATTTTTTTTTCAGACGACTCAGGGGTATCTAAGGGATCCAGCTCGACCTTTGTTTTTCCGATGTCATGAAATAACCCCCCCATAGCGACGTTTTGTAGGATGGGCAAATTCGAGTAGCCCATCTGGAGCGCAAGATAGGAGGATAAAACACTTACATTAGTAGAGTGATGTGCGACATTGGATGAGAAAGTTTGGAGTTGAGTAAGCGCAACCGTAGAGTAAGGCAGTGCTAGTACCTGACTAGCCAATTTCTTGCTCACTTCGACGGCTTTTTTAATGGCTTGATTGCTGTATTCGGATTGGAAAATATCCATTGCTGATCGATGGACATCTTGTTTTGCCTTGTTAAACTCTTTTGTCTTAGGATCGGGTGGAGGTGTTTTCGCTAGAAGCTTCGTTTTCCAATCCTTGAACTTTTGCTCGTCGCCGCTCAGGATAAATATGTTTTTTGCCCTTCTGGCCTCAAGCCGTTCAAATACGGATCGATCCAGGATGTCTCCCTTCACTCGAAAGGTAAGATATCTGAGATCTACATAAATATAGAGGGCAGCTGGGAGGGGTTCGCCCACGAGAAGTGAAGTGAGTGAAATCGGAATATATTTTACTTCCTGGTTTTTTCCAGCCATTTTCACTTTCCTTCTTGGGGGGCTGGAGCGGTACCAGACGAGGATAGCTCAACTCCATCTTGGTATCGTCTCTCAGCTACTTTTTTTCCTGTTTCGTCAAATTGAATCCAAAGGCCTTCTTTTTTCCCTTTCTTGAACTGGCCTTCGAGAGCGAGTTGACCATTCGAGTGCCACTGCGAGAATTTGCCATCGTTCCGATAAATTCCGTCTTTGTCTTTTTTTTGATAGCATTTTTTATCACCCTGGATCGGATTGGGCCAGCTGATGTCTCCCCCCTCTTTGCAGGGGTGACCAATTGCACAAGCGCTATTCGTAACAAGAGGTGTACCCAAAACCGCCAGCAAGAGCGGTAGAACCAGGGAGGAAGGCCAGCCGATCTTAAAATTATTTTTCAGCATTATTCAACGTCTGCCGGGGCCACCGCGACCGCCAGAAAATTTACTTTCACGTGGAGCTTGGGGTCTGGCCTCAGAAACAGTGAGTGGGCGACCTTCGAAGTCTGTTCCGTTTAATTTTGAAACAGCATTGGCTGCTTCTTGATCTGTTGACATTTCAACAAAACCAAACCCTTTACTGCGGCCTGAGAAACGATCGGTAATGATGGTTGCTGACTCAACTTTTCCGTTGGCAGAAAAAAGTGCCTGAAGGGATTCATTTGTTGCTGAAAAAGAGAGATTTCCTACATAAAGTTTCTTGCCCATGGATCCTCCTTCAATATCAAAACAAGGCCGTCGCAGAAGGAGGATATGAGCCCTATGCTCGTTGACTCCGACGCGGACGAAACGATAAAATATAAATTAGATTATACAAAAAAAAATTATGAGAAGGCTATAATTTCTGATGTG
>JAHFAC010000085.1:0-2169 GCA_023250755.1 Bacteriovoracaceae bacterium
ATATAAATCCCAAGAGTGATTTTTTGAATCGGAACGCCTGCGAGCCATGCGGCCTCTACATTGCCGCCGATCGCGAGCACGAAGCGCCCCAACCGGGTTCGCTGGAGTAAAACCATTCCAATGATTCCAATAATTCCAAAAATAAAAACAGGAATAGGTAATCCCCGATATCCCTGAAAAGCCCAGAGAGCCGCGCTTGTTAAAAGAAGAATAAAGCCCAATGAAAAAAAGTGATTTGCATCCCGGTTTTTTTTAAGAGCCCAAAGGATCAAGGAGAGGGCGCTGAGTCCACCTACTACTGCAAGTGAGGCCTTCATCGGAAGATAGCCTTGCCCTAAGGTATTAAATGCTTCTCCCAGGGGTGAGACGGCCGCACCTTTTGCAAAAATCAATGCAAGTCCGCGGGCGATGACCATCATGCCCAGTGTGATGATGAAAGGCGCGATTCGGTAACGCGTGATTAGCCACCCATTAAACAATCCACAACTTAATCCAGCTAGGATGGCCACTCCGATTGAGAGGCCCGCGCCAATCCATGCAGAGGCGCCTTCCCATTGCGAGAGGCCCAGATTGACTTGAAGAGTGGCGGCGACGACACCCGTCAGAGCGACGACCGATCCCACGGAGAGGTCAATTCCGCCAATCAAAATGACATAAGTCATTCCGACGGCGAGAATCCCATTAATGGCAACCTGGCGACTTAAGTTGGTTAGATTGCGGGCGGTGAGAAAAGTTCCTTCGGTAAGAAAGGCAAGGACGATCATTATGAGAATGAGTCCAATCACACTGCGATAAGTGCGCCAGTCAATTGAAATTTTAGTATTGGCAGTGGCGGTGATCATAAAGAAGCGGCCCTCATGATTTCTTCTTGCGTAGCATTTTCTTTAGAAAATTCAGCAGAAAGATGTCCCTCTCTAAGAACAATCAGACGGTGGCAGAGACCCAGCAACTCAGGCATTTCAGAGGATGCAAGCAGGATTCCGATACCCTGTCCAGCTAAACGTTGAATCCATTGGTAGATCTCGACTTTCGCTCCGACGTCAATCCCACGCGTAGGTTCGTCTAAAAAAAGAATTTCAGGCTCAGTAAGGAGCCATTTTGAAAAGACAACCTTTTGTTGATTTCCACCGCTGAGCTCGGATACCGGCTGATCGATGCTGGCTGAACGAATCCTGAGTTCTTGTGTCCATCGTTGAGACGAAGTGCTTTCGAGTCCACGATCCACCCATGAGACTAGCCACTGACCTGGGCTGATTTTGCTTCGTCCCGAAGCAAGAGCCGGAAGGCTCATATTTTTTGAGATGGATTGATTCAAAACTAGGCCGGTTGCTTTACGATCTTCGGAAACAAAGCCGATTCGAGCTTTGATGGCTTCGTTCGGGGCATTGATTTTCAGGCGTTGATTTTTTATCCAAACATTCCCGCTCACTTCATAGCCCGTGCCTCTTGGGCCTTTTGGGTTAAAAATACCAAAAAGCGCTTCAAAGATTTCAGATCGGCCAGCGCCGAGAAGGCCTGCTAGGCCCACGATTTCTCCGGCTCGAAGAGTAAAGCGCATCTCTTTGACGAGGATCTTGCCTTGGGGTGAGCATAGAGTGAGATTTTCGACACGCAGGAGCTCGGTGCCGATTTCTGTGTTTTTTTTGGGATAAATATCTTGAATTGCCCTACCGACCATCCAGGTAATGATTTTGGGCTCCAGGTCAGATCGCAGGCGAGGGATGCCATTTTCAAATGTAGAAAGTTCACCCACATTGTGCCCGTCCCTCAATACAATGATTCGATCAGCAAGACGAAAAACTTCGTCCATGCGATGGGTGATGTAAATGATCGCTTTACCCTCTTTTCTAAGGTGGTCAATGATGTCGTAAAGTCTCAATACTTCTTGCTCGGTGAGAGCAGAGGTGGGTTCATCAAAAACTAAGACTCTTGCATTTCGATAAAGGGCCCGAGCAATTTCAACTAATTGTCGTCCACCTACGGAGAGATTTTTGACTCGGGTCGTAGTCTTGAGTCCGATTTGGAGTTGATCGAGAAAATTCTGAGTCCGTTGATGGAGCTCATCCCATCGAATCCAGCGTGGGAGTCGATCTAGCTCAAGATGTTCCGCGATGGTGAGTTCAGGAAAAACCGATAGCTCTTGATGGATCATGGCAATGCCGGCATGAT
>JAHFAC010000085.1:2179-7472 GCA_023250755.1 Bacteriovoracaceae bacterium
TATCGTAAAAGCACACTGGTTTTCCGGCAATGAGCATGTCACCTTCAAAAGTCCCTTCAGGCCAGATACCTGAAAGGACTTTCATAAGGGTTGATTTTCCGGCGCCATTTTCACCCAGGAGTGCAAGCACTTCTCCTGCATAGGCAGTCAAACTCACCTGGTCTAGTGCTCGAGTGCCCGGGAATGTTTTGGTAATTCCCTTGAGTTCGAGCAAAGGAGGTGACTGAGCGGTCATTGGCTTTTTGGTTCGTTCAAATGGCTCAGTTTTTCAATAAAGCTGTTTTTCCATAGACTGCTTCGCGGGTGTGGAAACCAGTTTTAATAATCCGTTCTTCAACCAGATTTTTATCCACGGGGAAAACGGGTGTATTGACCGTTTTTATTTTTGCCAAACCATTAAAGACTTCAGAGTCATATTTTAGCGGCTGCTTTTGGGCGAGTGCCATCGCGGTTTCCGCAGCACGACGGGCCATGTCGTGAATTGAAATAAAGACTTCAAACTGTTGTTTTCCTGCAACAACGTCTTGGATGGCAGCTAAATCAGCATCGGCGCCTGCAACAAAAACTTTACCTGTCAGTTTTTGCTCCTCGAGGGCTTGGATTGCTCCATGGGCCATACCAGAGTTATTGGCAAGAATGGCTTGAATATTATTCTTTTGTTGGGTCAATGCATTTTCAGTCGTTTGCATGGCTAAGTTAGGAGACCATCCCGGATGGTATTGCTTCACCACCAATTTGATTTTTGGATAATTTTTAAGCACGCTCATGACTCCCGCTGTTCGTGCTTCAGCCACGGAGTGTCCCGCTTGCCCCATCAGAAGAACGTAGTTGCCTTCACCCCGAGTGAATTTCACGGCTGCTTCAGCTTGAAGTTGTCCGACCTTCATGCTGTCTTCAGTAATGTAGGCATCTATTGATGCATTTTTAATCAAGCGATCGTAGTCTACAACTGCAACGCCGTCTTCTTTTGCCTGCTTTACAAAAGAGGCCGCTGTATCTCCGTTGACGGGTTGAATGACTAATACCTGAATTCCTTGTGAGAGGAGATTATCAACTTCTGCGGCTTGATTTTGTTCACTATTATTACAGGAGGAAAAAACAACTTGTCCCCCCATTTTTTGAACGGTTTCTTCAAAAACTTTTTTATCGCGCTGATAGCGTTCCTCTTGCATGGTACTTAGGATGAATCCGATTTTTGGGCCCTTTCCTTTTGCATTGAGCAAACTGCCGCTCGCGTTATTGAATGTAGGGGTTAAACCCAATGAAACCAGGACTAAAATACTAGATAAAAAACGCATGAAATTTACTCCCTTATGTTAAATGGTGTCTTTCGGGTTTTAATTTCGCAGGCGCGCCCTGTCAATCAATATACAGACGGGATTTGGTAACCCAAAATAACGCATTGCAGTATTTTAGGGGTGTATGATCATAGACTTCTTGAGTGGTGATGCACCTTCTGGCACCATTATAAGGATAATGAGCAAACCAGTGCCAAAAAGCTTCAAGACAGGTCAGGCCTTGTTTAAGGAGGGTGAGCCGTCCAAAAGTATATTCATCATTAAAAAGGGAAGCGTAGGAATCCGGAAGATTAAGGGGAGTGCTTTTGTAGAAATTGCTCGTGTCTATACCAATGAAGTGTTGGGAGAGCTTTCGTTTTTTGATCGATTACCACGTAGTGCTTCGGCTGTGGCACTGACGGATGTAGAAGCTTTGGAAATTACGTTTAATGATCTAGACAAAGTTTACGCTACTGTCCCGGATTATATGAAAACCATTATTGCCGCGCTTGCAGAGCGATTGCGCAAGGCAAATGACACGATCCGTCGTCTTCAGAAAAATATCGTTCCGGGTGAAACCACTGAAGGAGAAGGTAAAGAAGGCGCTAAAAAAGAGGGCAAAGAGACGGGAGAGAAAAAAGGAGAAGGAGCAGCAGCGGATGAGGTCTCCTTTGCTAGTGGTACGGCGATGAGTGAAGAATCAAAAGTTGAACCAGCTCAGGCAGGGGTCGCAAAACCTGAAGAGAAACCTGCAGCGGCCTCAGTTGATAAAGGGGACAAAAAATCCTAGACCCTGTTCTATAGTCATGGGAAAGGAATAAAAATGAGGTTTGGGGCGGTGCTCATTTCGCTTATCTTATTGTCTTGCACTGCTCACAATCCGCGTGCTCAGGAGCCTGTGATCCAGTTTCCCCCCGGTTTTCGTTGGTGTGTTGCCACCTCTTCTCATCAGATTGAGGGAAATAATCAGAATAGTGATTGGTGGGATTGGGAACAGATTCCCGGAAAAATTCGAAATGGCGAAAAATCCGGAGAGGCCTGTGATCATTGGAACCATTTGGATGAGGATGTTGGACATCTCAAAGAACTCCATGTCCATCAGTATCGGTTTTCTGTGGAGTGGGCCAAGCTTGAGCCTCAACCGGGTGTGTGGGACATGAAAGCGGTTCAACATTACCGCGAAGAATTGCATTTGCTCCGTCAGGCGGGGATTGAGCCGATGATCACCCTACATCATTTCACGTTTCCAAGATGGGTCCGTGAAAAAGGAGGGTGGGAGTGGGAAGGCATTGCGGCTGCCTTTGGCCGATTTACTGGATTTGTTTTCAGCGAAATCGGTCCAGAGGTTCGTGATTGGATTACAGTCAATGAGCCAATGGTACATTTAGCAGCGGGTTATTTATCAGGAGCAACCCCTCCTGGACAAAAAAGAGAGCTCAAAGGGATGATCGCCCCACTGCGTGGATTGCTCCGTGCTCATGCGGTCGCTTATCACGAACTGCATCGCCTAGCAGATCTGACAAAGGCTACGCCTGTGCGAGTGGGAATGGCCCATCATCTTCGGATTTTTGATCCCAACTGGGCGTGGAGTCCCCTGGATATTGCATTTGCCTATTGGCTTGACCAAGCTTTTAACTGGGCCTTGAGTGAGTCACTTGAATCAGGGCGACTTCAGATTTCCATGCCATTCACCCTCAATGTAAATGAAGAAGTTCCAGAGCTTAAAAACACGCAAGATTTTTTCGGCATCAACTATTACTCTAGGGACATGGTCAGTTTTTCGATTTCATCGCCGACGGGTTTCGAGCTTCGAGTGAATGGAAATTCTGAAAAAAACGATATGGGTTGGGAGATTTACCCCGAAGGATTTTATAGAATTTTGAAAGCAGTGGCACAACACTTTCCGGGCAAGCCAATCCTGGTTACAGAAAATGGATTGGCGGATTCGACTGATCATCAGCGGGAAAAATTCTTGAGGGATCATTTGGAGGCTATGGCCCAGGCAATTCAAGAAGGTGTTCCGGTTGAGGGTTATTGCCATTGGTCATTGATGGACAATTTTGAGTGGACCGATGGTTTCTCTCCCCGTTTTGGACTTTTTGAGGTCAATTATCTGACCCAAAGCCGTGTGCTTCGCCCCAGCGGCCGATTTTTTTCTGATGTGGCAAAGGTGAATTCTTTTATTAACTCTAACAGGGAATAACTGTGAACGCTCAGGCACCCAGCTGGCGAATTGCCTCGTAAACCGCGATGCTGACGGCATTGGAGAGATTCAGGGATCTCACTCTTGCGTCGTAAAGAGGGATTCGTACAGTTTCAGTAGTATGAGCATTGATGAGTGATTCAGGGAGGCCTGCCGTTTCTTTGCCAAAAATCAAATATGTGCCGGGCTCGAACCGGTGTTCAAAAAGGATGTGTCCTGATTTTTTTGAAAAAAAGACTTTAGGAGTGTCGATTGGGATTGCTTTCAAAAACGCTTCAAGATGGGAATGCTTCACTACTTTGAGATGTTCCCAATAATCCAGCCCTGCTCGCTTGAGTTGGGAGTCTGTGATTTCAAACCCTAAAGGCTCCACAAGGTGCAAGGTGCTTCCGGTGGCAAGACAGAGTCGTCCAATCGATCCGGTATTTTGTGGAATTTCGGGTTCGACCAAGACAACGTGAAGGGAGTGGGGCATACGAAATTTATCAGGGCCTTAGTGTGTTCAGCATTCTTGGATAGGGGATGGTCTCACGCACATGCTCGACGCCGGTGATCCAAGCGACGGTTCGTTCAATACCAAGGCCAAAGCCGGCATGAGGAACAGATCCGTAGCGGCGCAGGTCGAGATACCAGGAGTAATCTTCTTCTTTGAGCCCGTGTTCAGCGATTCGGCGTTTGAGTGTCTCAATGCTTTCTTCTCTCTGTCCGCCCCCAATGACTTCACCATAGCCATCGGGTGCGATGAGATCGCAGCCCATCGCATAACGACCGCTGCCTGAAACACCAGGGCCTCCGATGACATCACACTGTTTGAAATAGAACGCTTTGATTTGGGAGGGCATGTGGTGGATAAAAACAGGTTTTCCGAATTCTTCACCCAGCGCAGCTTCATGCGGAGCTCCGAAGTCTTCGCCCCACGGAATTGCGATTCCCCGTTTTTCGAGAATTTTTACAGCATCATCGTAGCTCACTCGCGGGAAGGGTCTCCGAATCAGTTCTAATTTAGAAAGATCGCGCTCAAGCATTTTAAGTTCGGCTCCTCGACGAGCAACAACAGTCTGGACGACGTATTCAACGAACTCTTCGGCAAGCTTCATGGTGTCTTCGAGGTCGTAGTAGGCCATCTCGGGTTCGACCATCCAAAACTCGGTCAGATGCTTACGGGTTTTGGATTTTTCGGCCCGAAAGGTGGGGCCGAAGACATAGATTTTTCCGAATGCCATGGCGCCCGTTTCGCCATAGAGCTGGCCGGATTGAGTTAAATAGGCTTTTTCATCGAAATACGGAGTTGAAAAAAGCGTCGAGGTTCCCTCGCAGGAGCTGGGCGTGAGAATCGGTGCATCGAAACGAATGAATCCACGATGGTCATAAAATTCACAGATCGTGCGCATGATCTCTGACCTGACACGAAGAGCGGCCCATTGGCGTGAACTTCGGATCCAAAGATGACGGTTTTGCATCAAGAACTCAACGCCGTGCTCTTTGGGCGAGATGGGGTAATTCTCGGCGATTTGATAAATCTTCAGAGATTGGACATTTATCTCATACCCACCTGGAGATCTGGGTTCTTTGCGAAGTTTACCCGTTACTTCGATCGACGACTCTTGTGTGAGCTGGTCTGCGTTTTGAAAGGTCTCTTCGCTGCATTCACCTTTGACTAAAACCCCTTGCATCAAGCCTGTACCGTCGCGAAGGACGAGAAACTTAATCTTGCCCGAACTTCGCTTATTATAAAGCCAACCCCTGACGGTGACGACCTGGCCGTCCCGTTGAGCTGCGTCTTCGATGTAGAAGCGGTCGTTCGTCATAAACT
>JAHFAC010000086.1 GCA_023250755.1 Bacteriovoracaceae bacterium
TACTGTTGCCGCTTTTCCAGAAGTTTTTAATGCGACTTTTGCAGGCCCTGATTGCTTTTTTTGAGAAGAACCCAAAAGAAGATGTTTTAAGGTCGCAAGCTTAGACTCCTTGGCCTGCCTGGATACGGTTTTTTTCTTCGTGTTGGAAGTCTTCTTGCTCGCCATCAAAATGTTTCCTTATGGTATGATTGTTGGGTGCCACGCCCAAAAAGCCGAGTCAAGTCTTTAAATCAAATGGGACGCTCGATTCGAAGCCTAGGCCTAGTCGATCTCCACTTCCATGGGGCATTTGGAGTGGACTTGATGAACGCGACACAGAACAAACTCAACCTCCTTTCAGAACTTCTTTGGCGCAAAGGCATCGCTGGCTTTTGCCCCACCACACTCTCTGCACCGCCAAAAGATCTCAAAAAGGCAGTGCAAAGCCTAGGGACCTGGATCCGCAGTGGTGATGCACCAGGGGCAAAACCCCTCGGAATCCACTTAGAAGGCCCTTTCATCCATCGGGGCACTTGCGGCGCCCACCCCACGCACAGCATCCGAGCCTTTAACCTAAAGGAGTTAGAAGCCCTTTGGGACGCTAGCCTCAAAACTCTCAAAATCATCACGCTGGCTCCAGAGATTTTGTTAGCCGAAGAAACACGCAAGCTTTGTCATTGGGCCCGCCAGCGCCAAATCATTCTTTCAGCCGGACATTCCCACGCATCTCAAGATCAGGCAGAAAAAGCATTCACAGCCGGTTTTTCAGGAGTCACTCACGCTTGGAACGCTCTGGCCTTTCACCATCGCTCCCCTGGAATCTTGGGTGCCGCTTTAGGGCGGAAAGGAATCCACATCGAGCTCATTCTCGATGGAGTCCACATTTCACCCCCAGTAATCCGCTGGACCCTGCAAATCCACCCTCACGGGACTTGCTTTATTTCAGATTGCGCACCGGCAGCAGGGACTTCTGGCAAAAAATGGCATTCATTTGGAAATCTCAAGACCCAATTCTCCCGAGGGGCGTGTCGACTTCCTAGTGGGAATTTGGCCGGAGGGGGATTGCTCCTCAGCCAAGCCTTTTGCATCTGGCTAAAGAAAGAATCTGAATTGAGGCAGAAAGCCCTGCCAACCCTGCTCAAAGAGGTCTTACCGAATGTCACCTCGATCCCATTAAAAGCTCTCGGGATCGAGAAGAGCGCTCTCGCTGGGCTTCAAGTCGAGTGGAAAAGTGCTCCCTCAGGGCTCCTCCTTCGACCCATCCCCCAAGAACGGTGTTGACTCGCCAAGCTGTGCCACGCTAATGTCCACCCGCTCAGTAAAGTAATTTATTAACTTAACGGATTAAAGGCAGGGAGCCATGAAAATTTTCTTTCATGAAATTAAAGATCAAGACACTCACCTGTCCTTTTCTCAGAACGAGCCCTGGGTTCGTAATACCGTTCTTAAGCTTGATGAAGAACTCCCTAAAGAATTTGCTGAGGAAACGAACGGAAGCTCTCTTCTCAGGCCCTCCTCCAAAAAAGCTCCTCAATGCTGCCCACCAGACAGACCCATTGAGACCCGATTTTCACTTCGTAAAATTGATGAAATGGTTCTGGTCTCTGGCTTTATCAAGACTGAAATCCAACTCTTGTGCAGCCGTTGCGCTACTCCCTTTTCCTTTGGATGCGCTCCTGAGTTTTCAGCTCTTTTCTGTAAAGATCCAGTCATGGCCGGTCTCGGTCCGGAGATCGAGGGAGGGCCTAGGCAGACTTATGGCAAAGCGCGACATGCGCATCAGGTCGAAGAAGATCTGGGCCTGATCGAATCCGGAAAAAATCTAGATATCGCCTATATTGCAACAGACTTTATTGATCTTTCTGAAATCATGAGCGAGCAACTCATTTTACAGATTCCCTTTCAACCTCTCTGCAAGCAAGAGTGCAATGGAGTCTGCCCCCAGTGTGGAGCGGATCTCAACTCAGGCCGCTGTGCCTGTGCAAAACTAAAAGCAAATCCCGCTTTTGCAACATTAAGAAACTTAAAATTCTAAACTAAGGAGAAACCATGGCAGTTCCAAAGAAAAAAGTATCCCGTAGTCGCCGCAACATGCGCCGTTTTGCCGGGGGCAATCGGCTGGACAAACCCACTGTGGTGACCTGCCCGAGCTGTAACGAGCCGAAACGCCCTCATCGCATCTGTGCTTGTGGGTTTTATGATGGAAAACAAATTCTAGCAACACAACCGGCAAAAGCCTAACGAGAGAAGATTTTTTTCCATTCTACATGGATGCCAAACGGGGGGATTGCGCCAAATTAATTGTGGATGTGATGGGAGGAGACTTCGCCCCCCATGCCATTCTGGATGGGATCCAGCAAGCGTTGCCTGAACTTCGGGGAGAAATCGTCCTGGTGGGAGACGAAGCTGCACTCAGACCTTGGCTCGATAAGCGCTATTTTCGATCTTTAGCCGAAGCTTTGAGAAAAAATAAAACCGCCACAGGCCTTAAGGTTCGTTTAGAGCAAGCCTCAGAAAACATCCACATGACCGACTCGATCCGTGCCATTCGGAGCAAGCCCGACGCTTCGATCAACGTAGGATGCAAAATGGCTGCCCAGGACTGGGAAGCCAGAAAAAACCCGGGCGCTTCATCGAATCCTCCCTCTGCTTTCATTAGCGCAGGACACTCAGGCGCACTGATGGCTTCAGCCTTCCTGAACATGGGCCGGCTCCGCGGGATTGAGCGTCCTGCAATTGCGATCAAACTCCCGACTCTCAAACCTGATGGCTGCATCCTTCTTGACGTTGGGGCCAATGTCGATTGCAAGCCTGAGCATCTGCGCGACTTTGCCATCATGGGTGCTTACTTTGCTCAGGCGGGACGCAAGAGTCCCGAGATCCCAAAAGTCGCTCTCCTCTCCAATGGTGAAGAGCCCAGCAAAGGCAACGAACTCACCCGCGCTGCACTTGAACTCCTGAAAAAAGAAAGCCGCTTTCAATCCGGAGATCATCAGGTGGCTCACTTTGTGGGTTACACTGAAGGAAAAGAACTGCTCAAAGGGCAAGTCGATGTCGTCGTTACCGATGGCTTTGTCGGCAATGTAGTTCTCAAATCACTTGAAGGCCTTGGGTCTGCGGTCATTACGCTGCTCAAACAAGAGACTAGGCTCAACCCCCTGAGCATCCTGGGCCTGCTCTTCGCGGCAGGCGTTTTAGGAAAGTTGAAAAGAAAACTCGATTACGCCGAATATGGCGCCGCACCCCTCCTTGGAATTGCAGGCTATGCCTTTGTCTGTCATGGGAGAAGTCGTGGGAAAGCGATCAAAAACGCCCTCCTTCGCTGCCAAGAAGCGCTCAAGAGCCACTATGCTGAACACTTGGAATCCGTATTAAAAGGAGGTGGACAGTGACGCCCTTGTTTTATGCGAGTCGGATCACCGGAACGGGCTCTGCGTTTCCTGAACGCAGATTGACCAACAACGATCTCGCTCAGACGATCGAAACAAATGACGAATGGATACGAGAACGAACGGGCATTTGCGAGCGTCGAATCTCTGATCTCACCCAAACTTCTGAACGGAATTCTTCACTTGGATTTCTCGCTTCCCAACGCGCCTTAGAGATGGCCGGTAAGACTCCTGAAGACATTGACGCTATTTTTTATGGAACCTGTTCGCCCGACACCCTTGTCCCCTCTACCGCCTGCTGGCTTCAAATGAAACTCGGAGCAAAAAAAGCGTGGGCCGTCGATCTCAACGCAGCTTGTTCGAGTTTTGTCTTTGGCCTCTCCATGGCGGATCAGTATATTCGTACCGGCCAAATTAAAACGGCTCTCGTTGTGGGTTCAGAAGTACTCAGTTCCATCATCAACTGGCAGGACCGCTCTACCTCCATTCTTTTTGGAGATGGGGGAGGCGCTGTGGTGGTCGAACGAACCCCGGCTGAGTCTCCACGGAGAATCCTCTCCAGTCATCTCAAAAGCGACGGACAGCTTTGGGAACTCTTTTACATCCAAGCGGGCGGATCCAACCAGCCCGTCACTCCCGAAATCGCCGGAAAAAACTTAGATAAGATGATGATGAAGGGAAAAGAAATTTTTAAAGTAGCAGTCAAGTCCCTCGCAGATTACGCGATTGAAGCGATTGAAGCCAACGGACTGAAAATCCAAGACGTTGACTGGATGATCCCCCACCAGGCCAATCTTCGAATCATCGAAGCCGTCGCCAGACGCCTTGACTTTCCGATGGAGAGAGTTTTGGTCAATATCGACCGCTATGGCAATACCTCCTCGGCCACAGTGCCGACAGCACTCGATGAAGCCGTAAGAGACGGACGGATCCAGCCCGGCCACACTCTCCTTTTTGACGTATTCGGTGCGGGTCTCACCTATGGGAGCCTGCTTTTAAGATGGTAACCCCAGGAGGATTCGCAGCACTTTTTCCGGGTCAAGGATCCCAACAGGTAGGGATGGGAAAGAGTCTTTTTCAGGAATTTTCAATTGCCAGGCAGGTTTTTGAAGAAGCGTGCGACGCACTTCATGTGGATCTGAAAAAACTCTGCTTTGATGGACCCGAAAATGATCTCACCTTGACTGAAAACACTCAACCTTGCCTCCTCACAGTCTCGGTCGCAGCTTTTCGAGTGGCAGAGGCCGAATTAGAATTTCGTCCCGCCCTGGTCATGGGCCATTCTCTGGGCGAGTACTCAGCACTCGTCGCAGCCGGAGCATTGAATCTTTCGACTGCGGTACGATGGGTGCGCAGCCGAGGGCTTGCTATGCAGAGCAGTGTCCCTCTGGGCGAAGGAACCATGGCTGCCCTTCTCGGGCTCGAAGACGAAAGTGTCGAAAAACTTTGTAAAAAAGCAACTGAGGGAGCTTTAGAAAAAAGAAAGTCTTGGGCAATAAACGCACCTGAGCTCCAAGTTGAAGCGATCGTTCAACCCGCTAACTTTAATGCCCCAGGGCAGCTGGTGATCGCCGGATCCACGGATGCCGTAGCTGAAGCGATCACTCTCGTCAAAACGGACTCAGAGTTCAAAGGAGGAAAAGCCATTCCCCTTTCAGTGAGCGCACCTTTTCATTGTAAACTCATGGCCCCTGCGCGCCTACAAATGAGTGAAATTTTTTTGAATGCGAATTCTTCCGAAAAACCAACGATTCTTTTATGTCCCTATATTCCTAATCGCACCGCACGGGTCACTCAAGAGCCCGGAGTCATTTTAGACCTTCTGATAGAACAAATCGACCACCCCGTCCTTTGGAAGCAATCGATGCAAGCACTTTTTCGGACTGCAATCCAAAGCGGAGTGGAATTTGGACCAGGAAAAATTTTGCAAGGATTGGCGAAGCGGGTTGCACAGGCGTCGAACGCTCCTTTTTCCTCTCTGGGAATCAGCGATAGCGCCTCTCTTAATCTCTTTGAAACAGAACTCAAAAAGAAAGAGGTCAAAGCCTCATGAACCCAATGAAAAAACCACTCGCCTTGGTGACTGGCGCATCGCGTGGAATCGGGGCTGCGATTTCAAAAAGACTGGCCCAAGATGGATTTCACGTCGTGCTGAACTATGCCTCGCAAGAAGCGCGGGCAAAAGAACTCCTCCAGGAAATCGAAAGTCAGGGAGGGAGTGCAACGCTCTGTCCTTTTGATGTCTCGCAATCCACCCAGGTGGATGAAAAACTTGAATGGATTACCCAACACTTGGGCCCCCTCTCAGTCCTGGTCAACAACGCCGGAATTACCCTGGACACCCTTCTTTTGCGCTTAAAAAACGAAGAACTCGATCGAGTCCTTTCGATTGATCTCAAAGGTGCCATTTATTGCACCCGCGCAGCCATCCGTCCGATGATGAAGGCAAAACAAGGGAGCATCATCCAAATTGCTTCGGTCATCGCCGAAATGGGGAACGCCGGCCAAAGTGCCTACGCGGCGGCAAAAGCGGGACTGATCGGCTTTAGCAAAAGCATGGCCCAGGAGCTGGCCAGTCGCCAAATCCGCGTCAACGTGATTAGCCCGGGTTTTATCCAAACAGAAATGACTCAAGTCTTGACGGATCCTCAAAAAGAAGCGATTCTGCGCAGCATCCCCCTTGGCTTTTATGGAGCTCCAGAGGACGTTGCGTCAATCGCCTCTTTTCTGGCATCGCCTGGCAGTCGGTACATCACAGGCCAGGTCATCGGCGTCAATGGTGGGATGTACATGTGAACCGTTTACCGTTTGAAAGGAGAGGATGATGTCCGCTTCTGTGGAAGAAAGAGTTCGTAATATTATTTGTGACCAACTGGCGGTGGAGGCTGATAAAGTAATTCAGACTGCATCGTTCATCGATGATCTAGGGGCAGACAGCCTCGACATCGTCGAATTGGTCATGACGATGGAAGAAGAGTTCGACCTCGATATCCCGGACGATGACGCTGAAAAAATGAAAACTGTCGGCGACGTCGTTAAATACATCAATTCTAAAGCAACTCATTAGTGAGTGGCCTTTTTTAGGGGGATCAGACGCCTATGCGCCGTGTAGTGATCACGGGGATTGGCGCAGTCACACCCTTGGGCTTGACCGCTCGAGAGACGTGGAAAGCTGCGCTCGAAGGCCGTTCAGGAGTCGGGCCCATCACGCTCTTTGACTCAACAGACTGCCCAGTAACCATCGCCGCCGAAGTAAAAGGATTTGATGTCACTCGTCCACTCGGGCCTTTTCGCCCCACGCCTTCGTCCCCTGAAGTGGTGATCACACAGGCGGCCTCGACAAAAGAAGCGCGAAAAGTCGGTCGCTTTGTCCACTTGGCACTTGTGGCAGGGCTTGAGGCCTATGGTGACTCCGGGCTAGATTCTGCACGAAACTTGATTTCACCCGAGCGGATGGGCACCAATATTGGCGCAGGGATGGGAGGGCTTCCTGAGATCGAAGCGGTTCATCATGATTTCTTGGCCAAAGGCTATCGACGAATCACCCCTTTTTTTATTCCACAAGCCATTCCCAATTTGGCGGCTGGTCAATTGAGCATCCTTCTTGATCTTCAAGGATCTAACCTCTGCAATGTGACCGCATGTGCATCGAGCGCCCATAGCATCGGTGAGTCGTTTCGTCAGATCATACGAGGAGATGCTGACGTGATCTTGGCTGGCGGCGCTGAGTCCGTCATCTGTAAGCTCGGGATTGGAGGATTCGCAGCGATGCGAGCGCTCTCGACTCGCAATGACGCTCCTGAAAAAGCGTCACGCCCCTTTGACAAAGACCGGGACGGATTTGTGATGGGCGAAGGTGCCGCGGTTTTGGTGCTCGAAGAATACGAATTCGCACGTAAACGCGGCGCACGGATTTATGCCGAGGTCGTCGGCTATGGCCTCACAGGCGATGCGTATCACCTCACCTCACCCGCGCCTCAGGGTGCCGGCGGAAGGCGAGCCATGGCACTCTCGCTTAAGGACGCGAGACTCAATCCTGAAAAAATCGGTTACATCAACGCCCACGGAACT
>JAHFAC010000087.1 GCA_023250755.1 Bacteriovoracaceae bacterium
CCTCGTTACACGAACAAAAGAAGGTACCCAGGTCTGGAAAGACACAGCCTCAACGATCATCTGGGGCGATCGCATCGTTCAAAAAAACTTTAATTCTACTTTCAATTTTGATGACGCCCAATCGATTTGCCAGGATTCATCTTCGCTAATATCCCAAGGAATGCTCGCTGAAATTCCTTGGCACCTTCCTGATGCAAAAAATTACCATGTAGCTGAAACCCATGGTATCCGCGACATCCTTCCTGATCAGGAAGGGTTCTTCTGGTCCTCTTCGAATGCGGGCTCTGATAAAGGCATTTTAGGCCTATACGCGCAAGGATTTTCTGGAGCTGATGGAAGACTAAGGTCCTCGCGGAGAGCGTCTCACCATTTCGTCAGGTGCATTGGATACGGGGACCCAATCTCGATAAATGACTTGAACTGAACTCAAATGTGAATCGAGCAGAGACATAAAATCCTGAGGAAGAAGGGTCTTATCTCGGTCTGAACGCTGTATTTTTAAATATTGAGCAATTGCCTTTTCTAAGCGCGTTCGAGCCCCAAAGTATTCTTTTCGGGCTTGAATTTCGTCTAAACCCGGTGCGCTCCATTTCCAATCCCGAATTAACACAGAATAAACTCGTTCAGCCTCCATTTTAGCCCAATCCATTTCTGTTGGTTTAAAGCCTCGCTCTGCCCAGAGGATTTCTGCGATCGGCTCCCTGAAATCACGGAACAAAAAACTAGTTTGAACTTTTCCTGTTAATGCGTTGATGACTCGATGCTTGAGCATCCTCGAGCTCTGTAAAAACTCCGGTGTCTCATGCTTTTCTTGATTTTTTTCTAAGTCGTTTGGGCGCTCAGACTGAATAAAGAATTTAGAATCTCTTGCTGGCAAATCCGTTAAACTCAGATCCTTGGGAGGGAACTTCGCAAGAGTACTGGACTCCACTGCGTACTCATTTGGCCGGACCCAAAGACTAATATACTGCGATCCTTGCGCCTCTATACGAAGCTGACCTTGATTTTGAGGCTGAAGCACAGCCCCTTCTAGACTTTGAAAACTATTCTCCTCCAGGCGGGCTAACTCTTCAATTTTACATAAAAGACGACGGGCATCTTTTGCTCTTTCGGCTAGGCCCTCCACATAGTGTCTCATCAGATTTGGATTCTTAAGAAGAGCATCTAATCGACTCTCCGTCATTTCAGTTGCACCCCGAACCAAGAGGTGCAAATTTTTCCTAAAAAACCCGGGATCTCTCGCTTGTCCAAGAACGACCTCCCAAGCAGAAATTCTATTTCTCATGGCCTCGATTTGCCCACTTTTTCCATCTTGACCCAGGAGATCCTTGTTTTCAAAACTTAATGTCTGCCCTTGTAATCCTTGAATTTGCTCTAACTCTGCCTGTCTCCAGAGCCTTAAAAGTTCACGCTTGCTCTCTCCAAGTTCGCTTAACTCTTTTTTTGTGCGTCCCTGAATGCCACCCACCAGCTTTGAAATTCCATCTATGGACCAACGTCCCTCAGGACGAAAAGTATACATCTTCAAGGATGAATCTCCGGGATCACGCCATAAATAGTCAACCACGCCATGAGATGAAAAATCGATGGTGTCGTCTTTCCAATTAAGAGCGCCCCCAAGCGAGGACCTATCTTCTCGAAAACGAATCATGGATTCGCCAGGTCGAGCGATCACTCCCTGTAAGTCGCTCCAATTCATTTGATCTTTTTCTGAATCCAAACTGAATTGTCCAAGAGTAAAGTGACCAGCGAAAGATTGATCCTCTTTCAGATTTCCTTTTCTGACTTCCAGCGGTAAACGATCGGTCTCTACTTTAACGCCTCCATCGGGGGGGATCCTTAGATCAGCTTTAAATTCACTGGACCCGGTCATCCTTGCAATTTTATGTAAACCAAGGACATTTGCACCGCGAATATCCATAATGGATACATCATCGTCAAAGAGCCTAAGCCCCACAAGACGAGAGGCTAGCTGAGATAAAGAAAAACCATCCTTAATTTCTGTTAATTCTGACTTCTCTGAAAACTGGCCCAGCGTAAGACTCAAACTGGGCGGACTTGATAACATAAAACTAGTTGGGAATTCAAGATGATAGCAACCATCCTCCCCTATGATCACCTTGAGTCCATTAAACTTTCCATGCACGAACCAAGGTAATCCAGACTGGCTCAGCCCTAAATAAAGAAATTCACCCTCGCCGATTGCCTTCACCCGTCCGGATGAATCAACGCCCTCCATTTTAAGTGAAGCATTGAGGCGGATCAATTTTTGATTCGTAGCCTGCTCTAACTGGATGTGGGCATGTCCTTGAATTTCAGTTAATTTTCCCTCTTTGAGAGAAAACTGAACTCCGTTCGACTCTAGAGTAAGACCCTTTTCGTGATCTTCTGTCTTTGCAACTAATTCTCCGCCCTGAACGTCTTTAAAAAACCCTTGTACCTGGGTTGGTATTTCGAGTTTACGAATCTCCGCTTCACTCACTAGCTTTCCTGCGCGTGTGACTTGAATTTTCTTTCCGCCTGGTAGGAGACTAATCGTAAGTGAACCATCACCAGGAAATTCGGCCTTAAGAGGAATTTCGCCCTCGATTTGAGCCCCTGGCTTTCCGTCGTAATTGCCACCAATATACTGGAATCCGACACGACTATTCTCAACACGTGCTGCACCAAAGGGGTCTAGATAGGCTTGACCCGTAATCCAAAGAGGAATCTCTTGTGAATCTGTAATCCCTTGCACCCCTCCGCGGATACGAAATGGATAAATCTCGCTTTCATTAGCGTTTCCCCGTGTGGAATCCTGCTGAGAAAAAATAATTTTACTCTCTGCGCGTTGGAGCTTCAAATCCCGTGGAACAAAACCTAAGAAAGGGATTTCACCCTCTTTAAGTACGGCCTTTTCAGCTTCAGAAAGCCATTGAGGCTTTTCGATTTTGCTTCCGGTCGTGGTAAATCCCAGACTCCCATCAAATCTGGAACTCTTGGCTCGGTCTTGGATATTCATATTCCAGTAAAATTTCTTAAGAGGGACCTGAGCCCTGTTTCCATCACTAAATTTCATATCTGGAATATCAATTCTTCCGCTCTTTGAATCAAGATTAAGGTTAAACCGATCGGTATCTTCTACGCTTTGAAGCCTTCCCTTCAGTGAATAATCTTCTAGATTAAAATCAAGGGGAAGCGCTTCGGCTCTAATCTCCATAGGAGACCTATTTTTGGATGAAATTAAGAATTTTATGTCCATGACATCATCAGCAAAATTCAACTCATCAGCATAGATCATGCCTGAAACCTTTTGTGGCTCTACCCTCATGATCCCTTTTTTTCTAAGCGCGAAGAGCGGGTTCTCAATTCCGAGCCTTGACTGGGGCCCTAAAAAATTCAACAAAGAATCAACTGAAGGTAGTGGTCCTCTTTTTTCTTGTGGAGGAGTCACCAAACTTAAACTACCGTGAATCCCAAAATAGAAACTAGGCATGAAATGTCGATCTTCGGCTCGATATTCGCCGCGCTCAAACTCGAGACTCACCACACCCCGATCAATTGCAAGCGAAACCTCTTTGCGGCGAGGTACTCCTAGACTACTAATTTTTACATTAGAACCTATGGCGAGACCTGGATCAGAAGATTCGATATGGGGAGCCAATATTCCATCCGCTTTTAACTCAATTCCGATGCGACTGTCAGGACTTAGTTCAACTCGAGACTCAGAATGGTCTGTAACCATCACTTCAGGAAGAATCGCACCCAAGCCCGAAGTAAATTTCACATTGGCTGCAGTTACTTTTGCCTCACGCTGTCGATCCCCGACTTTGAATCGTGCCATCACTTGGGAGCCGCTGGGTGCGCTTAGATAAAGTACACCTGGGGTTGCAAACTTACTTTCTGGATCTTTGGACCGAAGGTACACTATAGCTATATTTTCATCTGAAAATTGAGTTTTTACTTTTAAGTCAAAACCACTGGCTTTTTTAACCGCAGAAAGTAGGAGCTGATTTCTATATTCGTCATCTTCTACCACGCGTGCCACAGGCTCAAATTTAGACAATATCGAAAGATATTCTCCCCCTTCTTCGGTCATTTTCTTCATCTGTTCAGCAACAACGCCAGACAACTCACCTAAATAATGCGCACCCGTTTTTCCGATTTGATTTGTAAGGATATTTCCAGTTAAATACTGTCCGAGCGCTGCCGCCTCTTCGATTGAAAGCTCATCGTCAGGACCTGCGCTCGGATTTTTTGATCGAATATCAGCATTCAAACGATCTCTCACTTGAGTAAAAATAGAATTACCAATCTTTACTTTTTCCGTTATTTTATCAGTTGCTCCGATTTTAGCTACCTGATCGACAATAAAAGCAAGAAGCTTCCCATGAGTACCGGAATACTCGATTGATTTTCGATATTGCTCCACTAACATCTCTGGACTGGTTTGATCTGCATACCCAGGTGCTAAATCAGTCAATAAAGTTGTTATGGAATCTTCTGTTCCGAGAGTGGCTGCAAGCTGTTTGCCATTGTCAAAACTCTTAAAAGGACGTTGAAAAGTAAGATTTGCCGATCTAATCGTTACAGCACCTTTTCCAGAAAAAGATTTGATATTCAGTGGACTGCGACGCACTAATAAGCGGTCTTGCAATACTTTGGCTGAGACGAACTCATACTGGCCTGGAGTCTTAGAAAATTTAACCACCTGGGCTTCTGGCCAAAATCCCTCCCCACCAGGAATGACTCGATGTAAAATCACCTGATCGCCATCCATCTCGACTCGAATCGCCCCGACTCCGAACAAATGCACCTGATTTACACCTACAGGAAACTCGATCTTTGGCTCGCCTTGGTGTTCACTTTCAGTTCCATCATTTGCCCAAATCGTAAAAGTAGCTTGCTTTTTGCTTGCGTCGTACCTCTCAATGACGTGCTTGACTTCTTTGACAAATTTAATCACATCACCCCACTGCGATGGAGCATCGTTGCACAAGGGAGGGGGATCAGCAAAAGCATAGAAAGGCGTCTCCAGATAAATCAGGAGGCCCAAGCCCAAAAAAAAATTAAATCTGCTTAAAAACCGTCTAGCGTATGTTTCCATGACCTTTATATCTTTATATCAGTGTAATGCAAAAACAGAACCACTTCTAAATCAATGAGTTATTCAATAGTTATTGATTATTATCATGCTCTTTTTTGTCTGGTTTCAATTCAGCCGAAAAAGACTTGTGCGTGTCCCAGATGACACATTGTTTGTTTTCATTGACTCGGTCATAATCAATAAAAACCCATGGTCAGGAGTGTTCATGTATGTGGCAAGCCCCCAGTCATCGGATCCGAGCATTAGCTAGCGCAAAGCGAAGACAACGAGAACGCCAAAGACTCGCCATTCACATCAAGCAAGTCGAGGGTGAAGTCACGATTGCGAATGCCCAAGGGCCCGCTGTCCCAGCCAGGATCGTGCTCAATGATATCGCTCCAAAAGGAGTGGGAGTATTTACTCCAGAGCCTTTTGGAATCGGACAAGAGGTGGAGTTGAAAATTTCAAAACCAAAGGAAATCAACCTGAGAGGCCGAGTGGCTTGGTGCCAGGAGTACGATGCCAATAGTCATATCCTTTCACAAACGCCTTTTTCTTTTAGAATCGGGATTGTCTTCAGCCTTGATAACTCTGAAGATGAGCAAAATGTGAAATCTTATTGTGAAGAACTCGCTAAAGGATATCTTTACGGGGTCCCGGCCTATGCCGCCCCTACCATCCTAAAAAAAGCAGCCTAATTCGCTATCCAAAAAGAATAGCAAACTCATCCCAATGATTTCTGAGCTTTGCTTTTAAGCGTAGGATCGCCTGAGTATGCAGCTGACTGACTCGAGACTCAGTCACATCAAGGACTCTCCCTATTTCCTTTAAATTCAAGTCTTCGAAGTAATAGAGCGAGAGCACAAGCCTTTGCTTTTCAGGAAGATCTTTGATCGCTTCAGACACCATGTGCTTGATCCAAGCGAGATTCACTTCATTAAACGGGGTTGGTGTTCTAGGGCTACTCTCACTCAATCCATGCAAGGATCGCTTATCAGCCTTAGAAAAACTCGAGAGATCATCATACGAAAGAAGCGAAACACTGCGAACCTGATTAAGAAGATCATGAAACTCCTCTTGATTGATTCCCAGTTCCGCACAAACTTCTTCGTCTGTCGCATGCCGTCCCTTGGTTTGTTCTATTTTTGAATAACATCGCTCGAGTTGCTTTGCCTTTTCGCGAACGGAGCGCGGTACCCAATCCTGTGCACGAAGCTCATCCAAGATTGCGCCACGAATTCTAAATTCAGCATAAGTCTTGAACTTATTGTCTCGTGATGCATCATATTTTTCAATCGCATCCATAAGACCAATCACCCCTGATGAAATGAGATCATCGAGCTCAATATTGGCCGGCAGTCGAGCTGCAATCTTTTGCGCAATGTATTTGATGAGAGAGGAATATTCGACGATCAACTTATCACGCGTGCTATTGGTGGGCGAAAAATCTTCTCGAACCAATGTTGACGTCTGTGCAGCCTCTCTTTCAAGCTCCTCGGCAATCTCCTTCTGAAGCGCCTCTTGCTCGCGCGCTGCCTCTTCGGCGGCGCGAGCCTCTTCCATTGCTGCCTGGACCTCAAGAGGAATAGGCGTCTCGCCCTTCTTTTTAGACTCTTTGGCTGCGGACTTAACACTAGAGGCCTCTCTAGTATTAGGTTTTTCCTGATCTTTTCCTTTTCTTTTACCTTTTTCTTGATTCGCCTGATTCGCCTGATTCAATCGATACTTTTGGATTCCCTGGTTCAGCCTCATGCTTCACCTCTCTCGTTTATTTCAGTCTAACAAAATTCATTCAAAGGTCCATGACCAAAGCTGCAACCCGCTCAGCCGTTGCTGGCTCTAAATCCTCGGGAACCCTTTGACCCACTGTAAAATAAAGCAGAGGCAACCTTGTTTTTTGGCTAATATTATACAGAGAGCCATACGCAGTTGCCTCGTCCAATTTTGAAACAATCAGTCCCTGCGGCCTAAAAACTGAATATCCCTTTGCCATTTCATACATTTCAGAATCCCGTGTGGTCGCCGAAAGAACCATGATCGCACGAAGACCGGCAACACCACTCAGGTAATCTTGCATTTCCCTGAGCGCACCTTGATCCCGCTGCGACCGCCCCGCCGTATCGACGATGATCAAATCTAAGGAGCTGAACTCCACAAGTG
>JAHFAC010000088.1 GCA_023250755.1 Bacteriovoracaceae bacterium
AGAATGGCAATTGCCAATCCTCCAAAGACGATCTGAATGAGATAGAAGTAATGATGCAAAATTTCTGAAATCCTCTCAGGCGACATAGTCATATTATTATGCAGGAACTTTCTTAAGACCTCTAACAGAATAAAAAGCTACTGCGGAAGTCTGGCATGGGACCTGCGAACGATTCTATGATGGTGAGACTTTTACCTGTTTTCTTTGCCCTGATGCTCACGAGTATACAGGCCGCATCTCAAGTCAGTGCCGATGAAATTTGCCCTCGTGAATTTTTGGCAACCCGGACGGGTCAAGAATCATGTTGGGTGCGCTACCACCTAAGTCAGTCCCGCCTGGTCTGTATGAGGCATGATCAATGGTTAAACAGATTAAAACAAGAGAATCCGAGTTCTTTTTGTGGGGATTGGCCCGGACGTTGGAGGGCTATTTCTCCTCCTCTGAATGCTGTCCAAAAAAACGGCACGGATTTGATGAAAAAGAGGATTTTTTTTACATTAAAGGCCTTTGAATTATCTCCAAGCCGAATTTTAAAGGAAGGTACAAGCGCACTTGGCAGATTTTATTGGGCTCGCCGTCTTTGTCAAGGCATTGAAAAAATCCGAGAACGCATTTCATCGCTGATCGCTCCAGGCGACCGATTTGGAATCTTTCGTGAGCTCCTTTTAGGGGAAGGGCGGCCCCAAAGTATTTTGCCATTCTTGAGAATTTTAGGGTTTGTTCACGTATTTACGGCCTCAGGGATTCATCTCTATTCGCTAGCGCTCTTTAGTCATCGTTTTTGCTTTGGATTAACCCGCTTACTTCAGATCCCGGTTTCATGGGGCTTGATGTTGGCGAGAGTCATGTCTTTTTTCAGTTGGGTTTTTGTTTGGGTTCTTTGTGGAATGCGACCGGGGATGCTGAGGCCTTGGATCGTCGTTACAGCGAGAAGTGTTGCAAAAGTATTCGGTTTTCGTTGGTATTTTGCCGCGCCTTTAGGTGTGGCGTTGATCTCTGATTTTTTAGTGGCGTTGATTCGAGGTGCGGAGTGGGCACCTGGCAGAGTTCATTATGCGTTGGCCGTGGGGGGTGGGTTGCTTGCGGTAGAGTGGGGAAAGGACGGAAAAAATAAAATAAAAAATAAAATTAAAAGAAGAGGTCTAAAAAACATTCGAGCTCTTTTGTATGACCATCTGATGCTTGCAGTCGGGTCGTGGTTGTTTACAGCGGCCTTGGATGCTTGGCATTTTGGATACATTGCTTTGGCGACCCCGGTTTTAAGTTTAATCACCCTGCCTTTATTGTCCGGATTTTTTTATCCCGCTTCGCTATTTGCGATTATTCTTATTTTTCTTGATCTTTCTCCCCTCTCTCAGACGATATTTTATTTTATCACTTCTTGGGGGACTGTGTTTGTTCAACATCTTGTGCTTTTTTGCGCTGGGCTGCCTACTCTTTGGGTGCTTGCTCCAGGGGCCCTTTTGTTGGGAGCTGGGATTTCTTGCTTGGGCGTGGGTGTTCTTAAAGGAATGAGGGCGAAAGGGATCGGCATGGTTTTACTGGTCACAGGAGCCTGCATTCGTTTAAATTTTTTAATGATCCCTTTGGGTTCATCTGTGCAATCGAAATTTGCCCGTGCCAATCAAGTCGAGCAACTGGATGTGGGGCAGGGAGATGCTGCGTTGGTGACTTTCAGTGGAAATAAAGTATTTTATAACCTCTTTCATTCTTTAAATTTTGGCGCTGGTTTAATTGATTCGGGATCGGAGAGGGCGATGGGTTTTGATTCATGGTTTCGTCTTTTCTCTGAAAGAGGCTTAACTCATCTTTCTTGGATTGTGCTCACTCATTTGGATGAGGATCACTTGGGTGGCGTACGACATTTGGCGCGCTTGATGGAGGTGGGTTCAATCGGGGTTTCTCAGGTGCTTCTCAGGAGTGAAAAAGGCCAGAGATTTAAAACTGAAATTAAAAAATTAGGAGTTGATGTTGTTGAAATCAATCAGACTGATTTTTCATTTTATTTCTGGTCACCTCTTATAGCAAGAACAGTAAAAAACAAGCTTGCACCAAATCAGGGTATGAGCGCTTTTTTTATCCCACTCAAATCAGGTTTAAATTATCTTTCAATGGGAGACGCTGATATCGCGCAAGAAAATAAAATGACACCTTGGATTTTGAAAGAACTGGGGTCTTTCGGGGGCCCCTTGATCTTAAAGGTGAGTCATCATGGTTCGCACACCTCTACTTCATCTCCTTTGCTCCGGCAACTGCGCCCCGTTGTGGCGTGGATTTCTGCTGGCGTGGGCAATCCTTACGGGCATCCGAATCTTTCAGTAATGACTCTTTTGAGAAAGGAGGGTGTACCGATCAGGCGTACCGATCAAGAAGGCGTGCTCAGTTCATCCGGTTTTGAAATTTCTTTAAAGGAGAAGGCGTCCACCGTCGACCACTAAAACATCGCCCGTGATCCAGGCCGAGTCTTCTGAAAGAAAAAATTTTACAGCACCGGTTACATCAGCAGGTTCACCAATGCGGCCAAGAGGAAGTGCGGTGCCCCGTTTTGCATAAAATTCTTCGAGTTCAGTTTCGCTGTGGTGATAAGTTTCGTGGATGGGCGATCGAACGATCCCAGGGCATATGCAATTGACCGTAATATTATCTTTTCCGAGCTCTTTCGCCAGGGTTCGCGTCAGATGGACGAGTGCGGCTTTTGAGACCGAGTAGGCAAGGGCAAAATGGTTCGGGAGGATTCCCGCTGTTGATGAGATATTGATGATCCGCCCGCCATTTGAATTTTTGGCCATCAGTGGGGCGAGTGCTTGGGCGAGCAAGAAGGGGGCCTTGAGATTGATGGCCATGGCCTCATCCCAACTTGCTTCACGAGTGCTTGAAATCCCGCCGAGTGGATAGATGCCAGCATTATTGATTAATCCGTAAATCCCCTTGTGCGTCGCAGTAATGCGCTCAAGGGCGGTTTTAATCTGTTTAGAGTCCCGGAGGTCACAAGTGACACTGCTGATCTGGTCAGATGAGCCACCCAGCATTTTTAATGCGGCTTCTAATTTTTGTCGATTTTGGCTCAAAAGCACGAGTCGATAAAGTTGAGTTGCTAAAAGCTGTTTGGCGATCTCAAAACCAATGCCGCTTCCTCCACCTGTAATCAGGACGGTCTTAAGATGCTTTCGATCGACAGACATATTTCATGAGATTATCAGAAGTTGCGAGATTCGAATCCCGCTATTTCTTCTTCTTGTAATTTTCAAAAAATACCCTTATAATTAACAAAAATAGTCAACAATTTGGAATGGGGATTGAGTTTTAAATTTAGTCTTTAATTTTAATAGGTTAAGCCAGTGAGTTTAACCAGTAGGCTAACCAGTAGGCTAAAACGATGGGGGATTTCTCTAAAACTAGTTTTTTGCGCGGCTCCTTTTGGATTAGCTTGAGCTTGGGATGCTTGAGCCTTTTGATTCATGCGTGTGCCTCGCAAAAAAAAAATCAGACTTTAGTTCGGGAGTGCGTTCTTCCGGATGATCAAAGCGCGACTCTTTCAGGGCGTTGGAGTACGGTCCCTGTTCCGATTGCAGTCAAAGCAGCCACCTTTGAAGGAGAAGAGCTGGGTGCGCTCACTCGCGCTGCAGATACTTGGAATGCATTTTCAGGGGGAAGTTTGGGTTTTCAGATCCTGAACTATGGAGAAGGAGGGATTCCGAACGAATCTGCAGCAGGGAGGCCTCCTGCCGTTTGCGCGCAAAGAATCTTACAAAACGATACTTACAGCGGACAAGTGGTCATTTATAAGCAAACCAGCTGGCCCTATAGCAATCATAGTGCGATTGCCCTTACGAGTTTTTGTCCTGTTCCGGCGAGAAACAGCCAATATCCCCTCATTTTTATGGCCCTTATGGAGTTAAACTACCAAGATTTTTTTGGAGACGGGAAAAAGAAGCCTGATCTTCAGTCCATTTTTCTTCATGAGCTGGGACATTTGATCGGGCTTGATCATAGTTGTGATTTCAAGAAAAAAGCAGGATTCCCGGATTGCCGAAATGGGGATTTGCCTGAAAATTATTTTCAGGCAGCGATGTACCCCGTGGTGAGCTTCGATGATGCCGGGGCGGGTGAGACAAAGCGGCAGCTGGGTGAAAATGATCAGGGGCGAACCAATTGCCTCTATAAAGAGTTCAATCAGGGGCAGTAGCTGAAAGACGCCTCCAAATCGAATCAGCGAGCGTGAAGCTAACCCCTGAAAGCCGGCGCCCGAGTTGGATGCAAGGGACTTCTAAAAAATAATAACTGAATGTAGAAAAAACAAGAGTGCTGAGGGTGAGAAAAGCCAACCCTAAGAGACGAAGGGTATTGTCATCGGTGATGCCAGCCGTTTGAGCAAAAGCCATGAAGCGAGTACAGAAAGAAAGAAAAATGGCAAAATGGATTAGGTAAACGCTGTATGAAATTTTCCCTAAAAATACGAGCCAGGGGTGCCTGAGCAGTCGTTGAATGGTTCTCGAGGTAAGTGCCACCAGGATCACCAGCGCTGAAGCAAGTCCTGTCACGTACCAAATTCTATTTTCAGCCAGAAGATTTGGGAAGTAGGGATAAACTGAGTATCGATAAGTGTAGAAAAAGAGCCCCAGTAAAAAAAGGCAGATTTGGGTCAATTTTTTAAGTGCCCCAACCTTTTGTCGCAGTGCTGGTAGGTGTTTGGCCATCAAAATTCCGAGCATAAAGTGAAAAAGGTACATCGGCAACTTGAGGATGGGGATGCTAATTAGGGTTAGAGCCAGAATCCAAAAGCTGCTTCGGCATGCGACCAAAACCAGAAAAGGAAAGATCAGTGAAATATTAAATTCAATGGTGAGCGACCAGTCCTGCGGGATCAATCTGAGGGTGGTGTCTGGCGCATATTTATAGAGAAGCGCCTGATCAAAAAAAGATCGCACTGTTTCTAAGTTTGCCCAAAACGGCTGAAGCCAAGAGGTCGAGAGAGGGTGTGAAACAAGAACCGGGGGGAGAGCACGCTGTAAAAGGGCGCTTAGGCAAAGTACTCCCAAAAAAGGGAGGTAAATGCGCGCAAGCCTTGCGATATAAAAAGTACGCAGCGAAAGTTGGCGCAGACTAGAGTCCGATGGAGGTGCAAAATATTTATAAGCCAACACAAATCCGCTCAAGACAAAGAAAATAGAAACGGCTGCAAACCCATCCCAGATGATGTGAAGGGGAGAGTTTGTCATTATTTTATCTAGAGAAGGAGAAAATCCGAAGGCGCTGAAGTAGTGTGACCAAACCACTGACATCGCCGCAAGTCCTCGAAGGCTATCGAGGTATTCCAAGCGCTCGTGGCCGGGGTTTGTTTGAATTTTTTTCATGATTTACATTATAGGCTAAGTTTAATGAAAAGAGAAAATCCTGCGCTAGAACTTGTTTATTGTGCATAGAGTCAAATCATGCTACATGGACTTTCTTTAGGAGCGACTTATGCAACAAATTCTTTCCCTATTGTCAGCACTCTTTATTCTTTCGTCGGCCGCCTGGTCTGCAGAAGTGAGTTTAAAGCCAATCCAAAGTATTGAAAATTTGGGTGATGGCGTATCCGACTGGGGTGGTTATACGGATTGGGAATATCTGAAACTTTCTTCTAATGGGAAGTATCTAGCTGTAAGGAGTTTGCTCAGCTCCGGTGGTATAAGATCGATTTTTGTTTGGAATACCAATACCTGGAAAATGGAACAACAGCTCGAAAGCCAGTTGGCGGGTAATGACATATTTTCTGAAATGGAATTCTCACCCACATCGGATGAAATTGCTACTAGTGGGGGAGGATTCAGAGAGGGAAATTCGATCTCAGTTGGTACTGCGGTTTTTGATTTAAAATCTGGAAATAAAAAATTTATCATCAAAAAGCATCAATCCAATGCTTATGAGCTTCCTGTTTGGTCGCCCAGTGGGAAAGATTTAATCGTAGCAGAATGCCCTGGCCATGTTTGCACTGCCTATATTTACAAGCTCACTGTGGATGGTTTTAAGGAAATTTATAAAGTCGAGAATCTGAGTGGCAATGGATTAGAGTTTTCGCCTACGGGAAATAAGGCTTACCTCACTCGAACTGATGGAACGTGGGTGATTTGGGACGTAGCGAAAGAAATTGCCTCTGAAGTCAAGATGGATATCGATGGTGTGATTTCATTTTTAAAAGATAAAAATGGCATTTCTAATGAAATGATCGTGGTTTCCACAGAAAAAAATCAGGTGCGAGTTTATCGAGAAGATTCAATGTCTCTTCTTTATTCGCTTAATATAGATAAGACAGCGAGAGTTAGCGCTTCTTTGGATACCAAAGGTCAATCTTATGTTTTTATTCGAACTGACGAGCCAGTTGCTAATTCAAAGCAATCGAAACTAGTGACATTGCAGGTTTTAGATCTTCAAACGGGCAAGAAAGTAAATGCATTTAAAGTGACGGTCGAGCTTGATGGAACTCGCATCATGAGTCAGTCGCTCAAAAATACTTCCTACTATGTGGTTGCCCAAGAAAAAAGATCAGTTCTTGAGGTGTGGAATTATATTCAAGGCAAGAAAGTTGCGGAGCTCGAGTATGGGTCTTCTACCTCTGCTAAGCAAATTTTCTCCTGGGACCAACCAGCTGAACAGCCGGGGCTCCTCGCTGTGATTGTGAAATATAGCAGCTCAAATTCACGTGAGAGACTTGGAAAAATTTTGATTTGGAATTTGAATCAGCTGAAAAATTTTTAGATGAGATGAAGCAGCCAGTATTGCGTCATATTAGGGTAGTGGATGGATTTTGAAGCTAAGAAAAAATAAAGGAGATTTTAAAAATGAAACGATTATTTGGGGCCGCAACTTTACTTAGTGCCTTCACTCTTTCAAGTGGCTTTGCTGATTCGCTCCCTTCGTCTGTTCCCTCGATGGAGTTCAAACAGGCCAGGGTGGATTTTCAAGGTGCAAGAGCTGCAAAGGCCCATGATTTACATCTTGGGATGGTCTGGACTTGCTCGCTGATTTCGGGTGGGGATGGCACGTTTGGTCCTAAACCCTATCTAAAGCTAGCGGTTGGGCCCGAGCAAAACCTCAACGACGGTTTGAAGCTAAAGACTTATGTAAATCAGTTGGCAGACGATCTTCAAAATGAAGGAATTTTTGCTAGCTCGTCGTATTTTGATTTTAACGATGTGTCCGGATCCATTCCG
>JAHFAC010000089.1 GCA_023250755.1 Bacteriovoracaceae bacterium
AGATCAAACACTTGAAGTTCGCTTTGTAGCTTAGGCAACTGGAAAATTAGGAAGCCTGAAAAGCAGGCGACAAGCCCTAGGATGATTTTAGGGTTACGTAAACAAAGTCCCAGGATTTTTTCAAACAGGAAGGAGATGGATTCAAGACACCGTGTCATCTTGTGGCTTCAATTTCGGCTGGAAAAGCAATTTTCACTGACGCGTGTCAGCATCTTAACTCAGTCTACCCTGCATTTGTCAATTCTACCAAAGGTTGTTACGCTTCAAAGCTTGAAATTTTGATCAAGGACTAGGGCAGAAACCCATTGAGGAGCAGCGCATGAACACGAAGACAGTTCTTATAACAGGGTGTTCTTCTGGATTTGGATTGGAGATGGTCAATCGATTTTTGGAGTTTGACTGGACTGTCGTCGCTACATTGCGGAATGCGTCTTCACGGCAATCTATTTTCGACGAGCAGAAAAAAAAATACGGCTCGCGCCTGAAAGTCTTAAACTTGGATGTTACTTCTTCTGATGATCGAGCCAATGCCGTTCGTTGTGTTTTAGAGGAATTTGACGGGAAGCTGGACTGCCTCGTCAATAACGCCGGCTATGGTCTTTTTGGATCTCTTGAGGACATTTCAGAAAAGCAGCTTCGTGAGCAGATGGAGGTTAACTTTTTTGCTGCTGCTTTGATCACTCGGGCTTTTTTGCCCGCACTTCGCTTAGCGAGGGGAAGAATAATCAATCTTTCTTCAGTGTTTGGCTTTAGTGGCTTTCCGCTTACATCGGCTTATTGCGCCAGTAAATTTGCAGTCGAGGGCTTGACCGAGTCGCTTCGTATCGAACTGGCTCCATATGGAATTCAAGTGTCTTCGGTAGAACCCGGTGGGCACCGCACCCGTTTTTCAGAACAAGTGATATGGGGTGAATCTAGTTTTTCTGAATCTTCTACTTATTTAATACCAACGCGTGGGTACAACTCATTCAAGGCAAAGCTCTCGCGTGGTGCGAATCCTGCCAAACCGGACGCGGTTGCCAAGAGTGTTGTCAAACTCGCGGAGAGCCATCGCATGCCGGCACGCGTAGTCTGCGGAAAAGATGCGATACTCATGTCGTTTTTTAGACACCGTCCATTGGGCTCCAGAATTGCTGAGTCATTGATTTCCCTAATTTATCGAAAGCGATTTATTGGGGGTGTGTTATCCAAAGGAAAATTGCTGTGAAGGAAATTCTCGTGCCAGTCACCTTTGATGCGCCTGAGTTGGCGTCGAAAAACATGCTAAATACAGTCCTGGGATCCGCATTCAAGGTGAGGGACTCCTCCACTTGCATTGCGCGAAGTGAAGATGAGGCACCTTATTGGAGCGCTGCTCATTTTGGCCTTGATGGGGTGGACTTATTCAAGAGTGCTCATCAAGAGGAGCAGAGGAAAATTCTCAAACTTGCTTCAGGTCAGATTTTAGAAGAAGCCTATTTCATCGAAAAATCAGGGATGACTTACACAGCAAAAATGATACTTCTTTCAGAAACAACTCAAGAAAAGATGCTTTACAGTCTTTTCTCCTCGGACGAGGCGGCTCATCTCCATCATGTCCTTTCTATTCTAGGAAAATCACCCTGTGCGAAGTCTGCGGGACCGTTTATCAATCTATTATCGGATATGATTCGAGAGGGAGATCGGGGTAGCCTCGTTTTTCTTATTCAAGTTGTTCTTGAGGGCTGGGGCCTCCTTCATTACCGGACCTTAGCCGAAAATTGTGTCAATAAGGGTGTTCGAGACAAGTTGCGACTGATTTTGAAGGATGAAGCCCGCCATCACGGGAGCGGAATGATTATTACCAAAGCAAATGGATTGGATGCGAGACAAAAGAGTTATGTGGCTGAAACTCTCGTGGAATTCCTCAAGCTCATCCAATGCGGTCCTCGGGATCTTGTTGGGGCGATGGAAATAGTTTTGGGGCATTTTTCTACAGCGCAAAGACTGAAAATATTTAAAGAACTCAATAGTGAGCAGACCAGTATGAAGAAAATAGAGATAATCCGTTCACTGATCGTTCAAGGCGGAGGCGCAGAAATCATCCCACAACTTGAGGAGGCCGGTATGATGAAACCCCTCGCGGCGAAGGAGTGTGCATGAATAAGAGTCTATTGCAAACGAATCCACGTGGGTTGTGCGATGAACCGAAGATTATGAAGAAATTGGAATTCAACTTCAAGAAGAATCGTGAACAAGACAACAGCCCGCATCTGGACCGATTGTCGCTGGAGTTTGATTATGATCGCTGCAAAAATGAATACTGGAACCCTGAAAATTTTTCTCTGTTCTATAAATCCCCGCTTTGGAACGAAGCAAGCCCAACCCAGCGGATCAAACTGAATCAGCTGTATTGGGTCGCTTACTATAGCCAGATTATCTCTGCTGAAATCGCGACTATTTTTTTCAACCAAACCAGCGCAGCCGGGCTTTATGGGATCGAGGACTTTCGAATCGTTTGTGAGACACTTGATCTCGAGTCCATGCAGGAACGTGCGCATATCGCTGCATTTAAAAGAATCGCAGAATCTTTTGAACTGGCTGAGTTTGGTGAGAGATTTTTTACCTATCCCATGCGTGGTCCCTATGTTGAGACCATGATCTTTCAGAATTCAGGCAAGGTCCGGAGATTTTGGAAAGAAATGCAACTCAAAGCATTCACTCTCTTGTCATCGGGGAATGCGTTCATCGGCAGTCAGTATTTTACGGTGCGTGGAGTGCGAACCCTGAATGGCAAGATAATTCAGCATCAGCTCAGTCAATATTATATGCAGCATTCCAAGAAGGACTTGGCTCCGATTCCGTCAGTTGTCAGTTATCATCATTTTCTGGACGAATCTTTTCATTTTAATACCTCGATGATTGTGGGTAAAGAGGCCACGAAAGTTCTACGAAATCCGACTCGGTTTGAAAAGACGGTGGTCAACCGAATGCTCGAGGGTTGTCAGCGCGATCACTATAATTTTTCGACTGCGATCAATGGAATTTTTTGGAGTGATCCGGCTCTTTTTGGCACGACTTACAGGCTGCTCCGATCACCCATTTTCAGCATGAAACATGGAGACGCATTAAATATGCTCCATCGTCTTTTTGCTGAAGAATCAGAGGCGATGCATCTCAGCCAGCTCACGCATAAAACTGCTGTCGATTCGTATCGTGAGTATCTGGCTCCCCTTTCGTTTCTGAGTCGAAAAAATAGGGAGGTTCAGATCATGGCCGAGAACTCCATGGAGAAGCATCTGGCCACAAATCGTAGGGCATTGAGGTTTTTTCGTGCTTGAAAGATTCAATACGACAACACAGCCTTCTGATGAACATCCACTCTTCAATAACTGGGACGTGATTCCAGAGGCGTGGTATTTTGCGTTTCCTTGTAAAGAACTTAAAAAAGGAGCTGTTAAGTCACTTCAGGTTCAGAATCAGCGTTTAGTTGTATTTCGTACCAAAACCGGAACAGTCAAAGCGCTCGATGCCTTTTGCCCCCATATGGGCACGGATTTAAGCCTTGGAAAAGTGTGCGGGGAGAATTTGCAGTGTTTTTTCCACCGTTGGGAATTCAATGGTGAGGGGCGCTGTCGTAAAATTCCAAGCTTACCAAAATCAGAAGTAGATCAGGATCTTGGATTGAGGTCTTATCCTGTTTCTGAAAAATATGGGATGATTTGGATTTACGCGGGGATAAATCCTATTGTGCCAGTTCTCGAAGTGCCTGATCTCAATGGTAAGAGTACAGTGTTTCGGATTGGCCGTATGAACAGTAATCGTTCTCATCACCATATTAGTATGGTCAATGGATTGGACGCCCAGCATCTACAGACGGTCCATGGGTTGAGTCTACAAATGTCGATTGATGTCTCTGAACAGGGTCAGGAGGTCGAATTTGTTTTGAAAGGACCAGTCCCGAAGAAGACCTGCATGGACCGGGGCATGCGGTGGTTATTTGGTCCCCATTACAGTTACAGCATGAGGTACTCACAGGCATCCATAGCTAGTTTGACGATTCTTAGAGACGTATATTTTTGGCATGAGAACTGGAAGTGGCCACGACTTCATATGCTCTATGCTTACCGTCCAGTGTCGGAGGGCTTGTCAGTGACTCAGCCAATTTATTTGACAGAGAAAAGGTCAGGGATTTTTGGTTCGGTACGTTCGTGGTTTTACCTGTGGCTCACACAGCGTGCTTATTACTTTCTCAAGGATGAAGATGATAAAATTTACGATCATGTTCGGTTTGATTCGAAGAGATTTTTAGGCGTAGACCAGACAGTGTCTAGGTACATTCGGTACGTGAACACACTTCAGCCTTCGAGTTGGTCCTCTAAGAAGAAAAATAGATGATGTACGGGCCTCAATCGCGCTACAGGATTTATGGTGGATTCTCTAATTATCTTTCGACCGTAGTTGAAATCGTTACCGGGCGTTGGAAAACAGGCTCTAATGTGGCTGAATTAGAAGCGCATGTATGCAAAGATTTTGGAGTGAGTCACGCAATAGCTATGCCGATGGCTCGCGTGGGGATTTATTTGGCAATCAAACACCTGATACGGGAAGGTCAGAAAGTCTTGATGTCTCCCTATACGATTGCCGATGTGGTGAATGTGGTTATCGCAGCAGGTGGGACTCCTTGTTTCGTGGATGTTGAACCGGATACCGGGAATATGTGTCCAGATGATTTACGCAAGAGGATCGATCGAGAAGCGGGCGCGGTATTGGTTACACATATTCATGGCCTTGCCGCTGAGATTGAGGAAATTAAAGGCATCTGCGACCAAAAAGGAATTCCGTTGCTCGAGGATGGGGCACAGGCTGTGGGAGCGAGAATTTCTGGAAAGAGACTCGGTTGCTTCGGCAATGCCGGCATCTACAGCTTTGGCACTTACAAGAATATCAATGCGTGGTTTGGTGGCATGGTCATTACGTCTGACGGGAATTTGGCCACGAAGATGCGTGAAGAAATTGCATCTTGGCCCTATTTCAGCAGTCAGAGAGTTCTGAAAAAAACTTTTTCTGCAGCTTCAATCACCCTCATGGGATGGGATCCCCTTTTTAGGATGCTGGTCCACCGTCTTTTTCGTTATGGGTTTATTCACGATGTACAAGCCATCAATAGGATTGTAGCGATCGAACTGGATCTTTCGAGAAAGGATGTCTTGCCGGAGCACTATCAAAGTCGCATGACGCCGGGACAGGGCAGGCTTATTTTAAATCAATGGTCAGAGCTGGACCTCGATACTAAAAAAAGGATATCCTCTGCAGAACGGTATGCCTCTAAAATTCAAGCTAGCTTAGTCTTGAGAAAGCCTCCTGCTCCATCAGGTGATCGGCATGTCTATACTTACTATCCGCTCCAGTGCAGTGAGCGTGAAAGTCTTTTAAAGTGGCTTATGTATTTTCATCGCGATATTGCCGCGCAACATCTGAAAAATTGTGCGGGATTAGAAAGTTTCAGGCAGTTTTACTCTCCTTGTCCAGAGGCGGAGCGAGTTGCCAGGTCGGTGGTGCTGCTTCCGACCTATCCGAGGTACTCGATTGAAGAAGTAGAGGCCAATATTCGAGTTGTTAATTGGTTCGAAGAGTCGGGTCGACCAAAATTTGACCTGCGAAAGGCTTCTCAGATGGGGAGGCTTTCTGTCTGAACGGGGCTCACTTTTTTTGATACTAACCATTGTCATTGGCTTATCAGTCAGTGAGCTGTTTTTTCCTGATCAAAAATTACCCCGCCCGCGCTTTTGGTGGATACGTGTTTTTCTTCTGCAGGGCTTTGTAATGTTAATCCTATTTTTTGGAACCCGCGCTTTGCATGGACAATTGATGCATTTTAGATTTTTGAAGGGCGATACTTATTTTTCACCATGGATTGGCGGCGTTGTATCTTATTTTGTGGGGACTTTCGTATTTTACTGGTGGCATAGGATTAGGCATGATTCCAGATTGTTTTGGAGAGTTTTTCACCAAATTCACCATAGCCCTTCGAGAGTCCAGGCGGTCACTGCTTTTTACGTTCATCCGGTTGAGGCTCTAGCCAGCTCGGCTGTCAACGGGATCCTAGTGCTTGTGATTCTTGGTTTACCTGCAGAATCGTTGCTCTGGAATTCTACCTTTGCTTCGATGGCTGGAATTTTTTACCATATGAACCTGAAAACCCCTCGGTGGGTGGGGTACTTTCTTCAGCGCCCAGAAATGCACCGATATCATCACAAGCTTGGTGTGCATGGCTACAATTACGGTGATATTCCGATCTGGGACATGATTTTCGGAACACACTTGAATCCCCCCCTTTTTTTAGGTGAGTGTGGTTTTGGGGAGGGGAAGGAGCTCAAGTTGAGGCAGATGTTGCTGTTTGAAGATGTTAACCGACTGTGAGTCGGTACAAGCAATAAATCTATAAGTATATGAAAATATTACATATATTTATTTAAATAATATCATACTAAAATACTTTACTAATTAAATCTGAGTGTGCTAACTTAGTCTCATAATCAGTATCGACCTTCGCTTGTAGAACGTATGTGAACTCAGAAGGAGCTAAAGAATGGGAAAAATAGAGTTGTGCCATAGCTATGGCCTTGTGCGTAATAAGCAAAGAAGTAGACTATTACTTTCAGCTTTTTTGGGTCCGCAGGCTCTTTTTCTGGCGCAATTCGCTCAAGCAGGGAGTCCCGTAAAGGTTTCGCTCAGTGGTCCAGATAGCGGAACAGTGGGATCCTGCACGGATGCAATGACGGTGACTCTGCTGGATGCCTCGGGAAATGCTGCCGTGGTTGCCAATAATACCGTTGTGAATCTTGGTTTTGTTTTATCGGGACAAGCGCTCCCAGCGACAGGTCACCTCTATGCAGATGCTGATTGTGCGACTAATCCCATTACGAGCGTTACCATTGCAGCAGGTTTAAGTTCAGCCAATTTTTATTACCTCGACACACTTGCCGCAGGGATTTGGATCAGTGCCACCGCATCCTCGTTGGCGGGGACGAACAAATGGGTGGATCTGGATCCACTTCCTCCCACAAAACTTGTTTTATCTCGAAATAGCTCGATCCCCTTGATGGCAGGAGGGGGAT
>JAHFAC010000090.1 GCA_023250755.1 Bacteriovoracaceae bacterium
GCAAAAAAATGCAGAAAATTCTCGTAACTCTTTTAGTGGGCACGGCGTGTTTTCACACAGCAAAGGCCGCGAATGATCCAATAATAATTGCAGAAGACGGATGGGAGACGGTTCCTTTTTATCAAGAGGATTCAAAAATTCGAGAGCTTTCGACTGATT
This sequence comes from Bacteriovoracaceae bacterium, assembly GCA_023250755.1. Taxonomy (GTDB): domain Bacteria; phylum Bdellovibrionota; class UBA1018; order UBA1018; family UBA1018; genus JAHFAC01. The sequence goes on from JAHFAC010000090.1 coordinate 160, forward strand.
TGGCTTCGATCTTTTTTTGGGATCTAGATATTGAGCAAAAGTTAGTTAATTTAGCCGATGGCGGCGGCCGACTTGTTTTCGATGATGAAAGTAAGGGATTTCGTTTTTTTGAAAATTGGAACTTTGCGCTTTGGGCTCCCCCATCCTGGCATACCAGTATTCCAACAGTCATGCCGATTTGGATCAATCCCATTATAGGTGCTGGGATTTCATCGGGTAGATTTGTGAAATCACGTTCGGAGGTCCCAAAACTTCCGCATATTGGATTTCCGACACAGACAAAAGATTTACAGACTTGGGCGGTTGGGGATTTTGTCCAATATCGAATGACTGGAGGTGTGGGTTTTACTGCGGGATGGGACGTGGGGGGCGTCTACATGGGGCCTTATTTTGTCGCCCAAGGAGATTGGCTTTATTATGTCGAAAAGACCGATGAGCAAAAAGTCTATGTTAAAGTGACTAATGCAAGCATGCGGTCTTTAGGTGCGTCTGTTGGGACCAGTTTTGTTTCAGTTGGAGTCGAACTGTTTAATCATACAGATCTTGGTTTTTCGTATAGTTATGATTTGAAGGATCCTCAGGCGGCGCAGGCATACGAAGATGCAATCCATGGGAACTTAATTCCAACAGATCAGAGGGTTGCTGCGGTCAGAGGGGGCTCTGTTCAAAAGAAGTATGGCTCCAGGCGCGCAGCGCTAGGCTATCTCCGCTACTGGTACTTTGGACTTCCCTTTGTGGGGAGTGCGGGGGGACAGAATGGAAAAATTTATTCAATCAGCGATGAGCGGATCCATTCAGATGAATCCAAAAGCCAGATTGAATACGCCGCTTATTTTAATGAAACTCAAACTAACGGATTGATTTCTAGTCATCTACGGTTTTTGAATGATTTTTATGGAGTTTATTACACGAATACGACGCGCGATGGAAAAGTAACCCCAGGGTATTGGGGGCAATTTTTGTGGGGCTATGAAAATATGCGAACAAGCAGCTCAGACTTTAAGCAAGCTTTACGTCAGCTAGCGAGGCAAACGGGACTCGGGCCTGAATTGCGTATTGATATCCCACAAAAAAACCTAGGCTATCTCAATGTTCGCCTTTTAGCCAACCTGGGTGAGATGGCGACCGATGCCCTAGTCGGTGCTGTGCGCACGGATGAAAATCGGATCACGACGCAACTTGAATCAGCGATTCGAGAAGGGGTGGCGAAATATTTTTCTGATGGGAAGGATGCAGAGCATATTTGTTTGTTTGAGGACCGTCAGTGGGAGTCGGTGGATCATTGTATCGGGCGCTTAAATAGAAGTCATACGGTTGTGGTAGGGGAGATGGTTCATCATTTAAAGAATATGGAGCAGTCTAAAAGCAAGAGCAAAGCCCAGTTTGTCCATTCTTATGCAGAGTTTGGAAAAAGGATGATTCAAAATCGTTTCATTTTTCAAGCTGTCAGAAAGATCTTAAAAGAAACGCCGATTGAAATCGTGTTGACCCTTGAAGGAGATCGTGTTGCAAAATTTCACCGGGAACTGACCCACTGTTTCAGTAAAGGGTAAGATTCAGGCTTCTTGCTTTTTCGAGCAAGCGTTCACTTTCGATTTCGGCTTTTAGAAGGCGTTTCGATTCGGCTTTTAGGCGCTCTTGTTCTTTTTTAAGTTCAGCGGTGAGTTTATCCCGAAAAATACGTTCTGATTCTCCATTTTTTTCTGTAGTCTGCTTATCCAGGTCGTTTTTCAGGCAATCATTTCTTGTCCGTTCTTGATTTAGGAGATCACTAAGAGCCTGGCATTGCTTCTGCAGGAGTTCGGTTTTTTCTTTATCTTCCCGAGTTTCATTGAGAATCAACTTGGCCTCACGTTCTCGCTCAAGGACAGAGGCCCATGCAGATTTGTATCGAAAAAGCTCAGAGCGAGTAGAGGCTAATCGTTCTGAGAGGAACTGAATTTGCTCCTTCCTCTTCCCGTCCTGACTGTTTTGTTCAAAGAGAGCGGCTTTTAGCCTATTGAGCTCAAGAACGAGTTCTCTATTTTTTGTTTCCGAGTTTTTTAGGAGTTTTTCATAAACAGAATGAGCTTCGTTTAAGTCTTCTTGCAGTTTTTTTGAGATTCGACGCTCTTGCAGAAGGGCGTTTTCTGATTGCCGTGAAGTGAGGATGTATTTTTCCAGTTTATAAAACGCGGTGATGATGTTTTCACCCGCTTCATTTTCGATGGGGGAGGGCTCTTGGTGTGAGATTTTTTCCGGCAAAGACAGTGGGATTAGGTGTTTTGGGCGAGAACTGGGTTCGATACTCATGTTAATTCAATTTTCATGGGATTTGTGTTAACTGTCAAATGAAGTAGCGCATTTCATGGAGATGTCAGAATTGTGACGATTCTCCTTTTTCTTGTGGCTTATTTCAACAGCTTTTCAAGCTTCTTGCAAAGTGCCCTGAGGACTTCGATGCGCGCTAACCGCTTGTCTTCAGCTGAAACAAGATTCCATGGGGCAATTTCGGTGCTGGTCCTGTCGACCATATCGCACATGGCGTCCTCATAGGAGTCCCATTTTTTTCGGTTTCTCCAGTCTTCATCGGTAATTTTGAATTTTTTAAATCCGATTCGTTCACGCTCCTTAAAACGGCGAAGTTGCTCTGCCTTACTGATTTGTAGCCAAAATTTCACAACAAGGATTCCGTGTCGCACCATTTGTTCTTCAAAATCATTGATTTCGCTAAATGCCCGAAGCCAATCGGCCGGAGAGCAAAAGCCTTCCACGCGCTCGACAAGGACTCGCCCATACCAAGAACGGTCAAAGATAGTCAGCCTTCCTTGTCTAGGGAGGTGTCGCCAAAAACGCCACAAATAAGGCTGAGCCCGTTCTTCTTCGGTAGGTGCTGCAATTGGGACAATGGTATATTGCCGCGCATCGAGCGCACCTGTGATTCTTCGAATTGCCCCTCCTTTTCCAGCGGCATCCAGTCCCTCAAAAACTGCGACCACAGCGTGCTCCTGGAATTTCTTGTCGCGAAGGAGAAGGTTTAGTTTTCTCTGATATTTCTCAAGTTCTTTTTCATACTCACCCTTGTCGATTTTTTGAGAGAAGTCGATTGTATTAACGACGCGAACCCGTCCCTCATGAGGATTGTGAGAGTTTGTTTTTTCTGATTTTGGTTGGGATTTTTTTCCAAGCTTGGGTGGGGTTTTAATTTGTGCTAGGCGGGCTTGAATCGCATCCAGCAGGGCTTGGCCCGCCATGAGGCTCCGGTAGTTGGGGTCGGTGCCCTCAATCACTGCCCACGCGGCCTGGTTGCGGCTGGTTCCGCGAAGTGCTCGTTCTGTTATTTTTTTAAACCTGTCGTAAATTTTAAAATTTTTCCAATCCAACGCAGTCACGCGCCAAGCGGTTTTTTTGTTCGACTCGAGCTCTCTTAGGCGGTTTCTTTGCGTTTTTTTTGAGAGGTGAAACCAAAACTTTAGAATGAGCGCCCCTTCATCGGTGAGCATTTTTTCGAATGACACGATTTCTTCTAAGCGGCGGTCAAACTCATCTTCGTTGATCTCTCCATGCACCCGGTCCAAAATGGGCCTTGAATACCAGGAGTGGAAAAAAATCCCGATTTTTCCCTTGGGTGGGAGTGCTCTCCAATAGCGCCACATTGGTGGGCGTTCGCGCTCTTCGTCGGAGGGATCGCCAAATGCATGAGCATGAATATGCCGGGGGTCCATCCATTCATTGAGGAGATTTACGGTTTCGCTCTTGCCTGCGCCGTCGATTCCACCGACTACGATGATAATGGGGAATTTTGCAGCTTTCAGCGCCTCGTATTGCGCCGATAGCAAGGCTTGTCGAAGTTTAGGCTCTTCCTTCTTGTATGTTGCTTTATCGATTTCGTTTCCAACCTCAGCTGACTCGAACATAGCGGTGACCTCCAGTCACAAATGACCCAAAAAATTCAATAGCTTTTTTGGAAAGGATGACCCTATAGAAAAGGGTAGGGCTAGAAAATAGAGACGTCAAGTTACTTGATTGGTAATTGAATCTATATAAGGGGAATTTATGTTTCAGTTGGGTCATAAAATCGTCGGCACATCTTCATTGTTTTTTTTAACTTTTGTCGTAAATGCGAGTGCTCCCAATCCAGTTCAATGGGGAGATATCAAGGGATGGAAAGAGTTGGGTTCGCGGACAGCGGCTGCTTTGAGCTCCTCTGGTCAAGTGATTGCGATTTATGATTTTTCGTTCCCAGAGATGGACAAGGCGATTTTTCTGGGCTCAGTGGGGGCCCAAAAAGTAGACTTGAGTGTCGTGATTGATCAAATCCAGAAGAACAATCAGAAGGACGAAGCGGAGAGTGAAGTCGATTCTGTGGACGTTGATGCTGCTGTTTCTGCGTTATCTGCTGCTCAAAAAAATCATCAAGCCCAAGGGGCATTTCCTAAGAAATGGTGGAAGAAACTCCCCTGGAGAGTGGGCCTCAAAAGCGAGGCAACTCATGCGCCAGGAAAGTTCAATTTGGCAGAAATTGATTTCGCTTTAGTTGCCAGGGATCCCAAACGTTTTGAAGAGAAAATAATTGAGGCCAAAAATGCATTATGGAGTGCCGAAGATCAATCACTCATTAGCAAGATAATGAGTGAAAATTTTTTGCAACAGTTTGAGTTCATTCGCCAGAAGGGGGGTGCTTATAGTCTTTTTTGGCATCCGGCACATGAGGCCACGGATCAAGGAGAAAAGCAGATCTCCCTGCCTAAAAAAATGGTGGACTTAGTCGATATCAATGAGGGGATGAGGCGTGCGTTGGCTTGGGATCTTTTTAAAACGGCCTTAGACGAGGCGATGAATCAACTGACAGTTCCGATTGCAGGAGCTTTGCTTGGAACTGCGGCAAATCGTTTTTTTCATTATTACAATCTACTGGTGAAATCTCACCAGGACATGATCTTTGAGTTTTTGTCTCTCGCAGAAGAGGGAGCAGCAAGCTTTTCGCCATATTCCGCCTTAACTCAGCAGGATCGGCTATTGGCAGGGCAATCCTTACTGCTTGCGCAAAGCACATTAAAGACCGCTTGGCAGTGGCATTTTAAAGATCCTGCTCAGGAATGGTTAAAGGTCATGAAGACGGACCAAGAGCGAGCAGACGAGGCAATGCGTTGGTTGGTTGAGCATAAAGCTTTACCTGTGCGCCTTAATGAAAGATTTGGAATGGCAACAACACCTGATTTGGATGGGGATATTTTTCTTCTGTCGCTCTGGAGCGATAAAAAAAGTCATATCCCTTTGATGGCAGTAAGTCACCAAGAGCCATTAAAAATTAAAAACCTAAGATCACGTTTCGAGGCAACTACGGTAGCGATTGAGTTTGGTTCCCACTTTATTCCGATTGCGGGTGGGGTGATCCGCTGGGTTTATGAGTCGCTCCTCGAGGAGCCCATCAACCAAGCAAAACGCTGGGAAGCACGTTTAGGGGGATTTTTTGAGGAGCGAATGCAGGAGGGTGGTGAAAATTGGGAGAATGATTTGGATCTCTTGGATGCCCAAAGGATCAATCCCTTTGAGCTGAGCCATCAGAAGGCTTGGGAGCTAGTAAAGGCGCGTTGGAGCGCAGTTCATTCCAGCCTTTACTAGTGGCGTTATTTCAGATAGCTTGCGTCGCCTATGCCTATGAATGAAGAAAAGATCAAATTTCAGAATCCGTTTTACGTCTATCCTCCTGATGATTCATCTGGACTTCCCAGCAAGAATCGCCCGATTCTTTTGAGTGATGAGTTTGCCAAAGCCGCCATGCAAGGGATGATGGTGAATTATGGTCCTAAGGATGAGTTCTCCATTGAGGAGATTGCCAGGCTTGCCTATGAAGTTGCAGACGAGATGCTGAGGGCGAGACATCTTTATATGGCAAAGATGAGGGCCAGGAATAGAGAATGCTCTGTGAGCAAGATGAGGCAAACCGAAGGGGCTTCTCTGCTGAAATGACCTGATCAGGCTTCGCGTTCTCTAGATTACAGAATGGACTATGAGTGAGGAGAACACTTCTCTTTGATCTTGATGGGACTCTCACTGACCCAAAAGAAGGGATCACCCAGTGTATTCAGTTTGCCCTTGAGAAGTGTGGCCGCACTGCTGTTTCGGCAGATGAGTTATTGTGGTGCATTGGCCCTCCAATACTAGAGAGTTTTCAACTCATGTTGGGCGATTTGGGCCCGGGGTCAGCTGAAGAGGCGCTCAAATTCTACCGGCTTCGCTATGGAGAATTAGGGCTATTTGAAAACATACTCTATCCTGGAGTATTCGAGATGCTGAACAATCTTTCTTCTTTTGGGTTTCAATTAATGATCGCGACTTCAAAGCCCACTGAATTTGCTGAAAAAATTTTGGATCATTTTGGGATCTCTAGATTTTTCTCTGCCATTTACGGATGTGAAATGGACGGCAGTCGGAGTGACAAAGGAGAGCTGATCCAACATCTTTTGCAGGCCGCGAATCTCTGTCCATCGCAGGTGACGATGATTGGCGATCGAAAATATGACATTATGGGGGCTAAAAAAAACAATCTTGCTTCAGTGGGGGTAACCTATGCATACGGCTCGCGAGAAGAGCTTGTAGCAGCAGGGGCTGACCAGATCGCCGGCTCTCCGAATGAAGTGGAAAAAATATTTTTAGAGTAGGAGTAGTTTTTTTGTTTTTCCCGTTTGAGATCTGATTTTATCGTAATTTTAGTTGTTTCTTTAGTCTCGTATGAGTCAACAGTAAGATTTAAATCCATATGGATCATGACATGTGCTGTGTCCATGGTGTCATGATCTATTGGGTTAAAATCCAAGAATGCCGTGACGAGTTGTTTGAACTAGCAAGAGCTCGAACGTACCATTCCAAAAAAATAATTTATCATTTACACTATCTTCAA
>JAHFAC010000091.1 GCA_023250755.1 Bacteriovoracaceae bacterium
TGGCATAGAGCGAAATTGGATTCAGAGGAGAATTTTCGTCACAGTAATTGTTTTTGTCTCCGGTGCCATAAGCGCTGTTGGTGGTGGGCATCAGGACCCGCTGATGGGGACTCAAGGATTTGAGCATCGTGATGACAGCGTCATGATTGGTACTGGTGGCGCCAATTGGATCACGGTTGCACAGAGGTGCCCCAACATAAGCGGCAAGAGGAATGATGATGTCCGCTTCTTTGAGAAGGGGTGCCATCAACGTTTGGTTTCGGACATCGCCATTGACTATGGAAAAATGAGAGTGGTGACAAACCGATGCGAGACTGTTTTGCTGATACATGAAATGATCCACAACGGTCACTTGATGGCTGCGTTGGATCAGTTCAGGAACCAAAGTGGACCCCAAGTATCCCGCCCCACCCGTAACAAGAATTTTAGCCATTAGCTTTCTCCTCCCTGATTTTGAATGAGAGATTCAGCAGAGTAATAATCCTCTGGAATCCCAATATCTAAGAATTTAGAAGTACAAATCAAACCAAAAAGCTGTTTCCCTTGCTTTAACAATTTAGGAAAGAGTTCGTCTTCTAATGAAGATTTTTCATAAAAATTCAAACTCTCTTCAAGTATCGAGGGATTTCTGAAGAGATAAACACCCCCATTCCTGACTTCACTGTCTCGGGCTTGGATTGAGAGGATGCGTGAATCTGAGTCGAGCTCCATGCCACTGTAGCGTTTCTTATCGGAAGATCGAAAGAGCCCAAACGTCACATCGGATTTTTTTATCTGATGAAAGGCGTGTAGGCTCTTGAGGGTGACCTCAAAGTAAGTGTCTCCATTCAAGACCAGAAAGGAGTCTTTGTTTTGCAATTGAGTGAGGGCTAAGAGCAATCCTCCACCAGTTCCAAGTGGTGTTTTTTCAACACTGTACACAATTTCAGCAATTTTGTAGCGGCCTTTGAAATAGTCCTGGATTGTCTCGTATCGATAGCTGACGGCTAGGATAAATCGACTGACCCCTTGTTTGATCCAGTAGTCCAGTTGGTGGGCGAGAAAGGGGCGTCCGGCAATGGGAGCCATCGGTTTAGGAAGATCAGGGACAGCCTCTTTCAGTCGTGTACCGAGGCCTCCTGCCAGAATGATTGCCTGCATGAGCGTATCTAACTGGTGGGCTCTTGAAATGTAAATGGATTTTTCAGGCAGAGATTTTCTTGTTCTCCCTCTGGGTTTGTGGCACTTACGGAGTTAACTTATGAAATCCATGAAAGTGACGTTGCTGGCCTTGACCCTCAATGAGATCGATGGAATCAAGGCGATCATGCCGCAGATCGACCGTTCTTGGGTGGATCAAATCCTTTTTTCAGATGGAGGCTCAACGGATGGGACCATCGAATGGCTCAAGGAAAATGGGTACGAAGTCCATGTTCAGAAGAAGAAGGGAATTCGGCACGCTTATCTTGAAGTTTTAGATCAAATTCGTGGAGATATCGTTCTTACCCTGAGTCCAGATGGGAATTGTCCACCGGAGAGTATCCCTAGCCTGATTGCAAAGGTTAAGGAAGGTTATGATTTGGTGATTGGTTCTCGCTATAGTGATTCGGCCACCAGCCAGGACGATGATATCGTGACTGGTTTTGGAAACTGGCTTTTTACGAAAACGGTGAACGTTCTTCACGGGGCCCACTATAAAGACGCGATGGTGATTTACAGAGCCTTTCCGAAGTCACTCATTTATGAGTTAGATCTCCACCGAGAGGAGTCTTACCTCCTCCCCGAAAAACTTTTTGGCACGGTGATCAGCTGGGAGCCGCTCATGTCGGTCAGAGCTGCTAAGCGCAAGAAAAAGATCGTTGAGATCGGAGTAGGTGAGCCGCCTCGAATCGGCGGTCATCGCAAGCTCCAAATCTTCAGGTGGGGTGCGGCTTATTATTTTCAATTTTGGCGCGAACTTTGGTTCTGGCGTCCTGGCAAAGTGAGTGAACCTACGGTTAGGTCCCATGCAGTGGTTGAAGAAACTCTCCCATAATCGCCCTGATTTTTTTCCGTTAATCGCGCTCTTTTTGGTTTACTCGGCCGGTCATGGCCTGATTCTCCTGAATGATGCGGTGCTTTGGGACGATTGGCATTGGCAATTTTTTTCAATGAAAGAGGCAGTCTGGCAGTACGTGGCGCAGAGTCAGCCCTTTTATGCTCTAGTTTATTGGATTTGTCATTCCATTACCAGTTCTCATTATTTTTTTAGAGCAATTACTTTTGTTCTGTTTTTCCTGATTTCGGTACTTTTTTACAAGATTTTATGCCGATCTAAAAAATTTACCGGTGATTTTTCAGATAAATTTTCCAGTAATTTTCCTGATAATTTTCCTGATAATTTTCAAAGATGGCCTGCATTTTTTACGGCGGCTCTCTTTGCTGTTCTGCCACAGTATTTTTCACGGCTGTGCTTTGGGATGTTGACTTATACACTCTCACTTTTTCTTTTTACTTGGGCTTTTTACCTGGTGATTGCGGGATATTATTTGAGAACCTGGCTTTGGAGAGGGCTCACGCTCTCCCTCTTTTTTCTTTCTTTCACGCTCGCCTCGTTGATTTGGCTTTACCTGATTCCTTGTGGATACCTTTATTTCAGCTTTCAAGAGCCATTCAAGTTTTCAGTGCGAAAAATAGTGCGTTTCAGTATTCGGCACATGGACTTTATCTTGCTCCCCTTCGTATTTGTCGTTTCACATAAAATATTTTTTCCAAAACTTGCACAATTTGCGGGGTACAACGCGATCACTTGGGAGGGGTTCCTCGAGTCCAGAGCTTTTCTGTGGAAATCGATTCGAATTGGATTTATTGACTTACTGCGCAGATTTTGGGGTAAGAAGATTGTGCTCGAGTTTTTGATTCTTTTTATTGCAGGTGTTGTGATTCAACCGGCTCTTGCGCTTAAGAAGAGTATTCATTGGGTGGCTCTGGCTTTGGCTTCTTTCCTTTTTTTCTGTTTTTCGGTTTTTCCCTATTCAATCGTAGGTCGAGCGATCGACCATTATTACATTGAGGATCGAAATGCGATCCTGACCCTGTTCTTTTTGGCGCTTTTCTTTTTTTCGGCACTTTCGGCTTTTTTTTCGTTTACTCGTGCAAAATGGTCCCTCTATCTAGCATTGGGTATCCTGACATTCACTTTTGCGAAACGGTCTTTTGAGGTTAATTTGTCGTGTCTTCAGGGCATGATCAAACAAGATGCCCTGATGGCTAGATTTGCTGAAATGCCAGAGATCCGGGATGGAAGAACTTTTTATGTTGACGATCATGCTACGGATTATGCGCCCAATGACACTCCCTATGAGCAGTCTCAACTGACCGGATTGGTTCGTGCCGTTTATAAAACTCCCAATCGATGTGTGAGTGATCATAAGGATGATTGTCGAATGATGAGTGATTGGGTTTTGAAACGAAACTACTACAGTCTTTACGAGTATCAACCCGATCAAGATCGTTATCAAATCACGTTAGATTATGGGCCTCTCATATTAACAGATAAGAGGGCGATTTTTCTTGCTTTGATGAAGATTTTTGATCGATCTCTTTATCGCAAAACTTTACCTGAGACGCTAAAGGTGACAGTCCGTCGGCTATAGGTAGATAGGTATTTTTAATCAAGGGTTTACGCTTGCTAACCGGGTCTTCTATGGTAAGAATCCGAATTAATGAGCCAAAAGATCGACCTTTTGTTGGTAACCCCTTCCAGTCGAGCACAAGTCTATCAGAGTCTGAGCACAGATCTGGCTGCCCTTGAGCCGCCTGTATGGTCAGGATTAATCGCGAATTTTATTCGAAACAAAGATTTTTCTGTCCAAATGCTCGATGCCGAGGCTCTGGGCTTGTCTCATGATGAAACCGCTCGTCGCATTGTCGAAGCTAATGCGCTTTTAACCGTTTATGTGGTTTATGGACAGCAACCCTCTGCCTCTACGCAATGTATGCCGGCAGGCCGAGCAGTATGCAAATTGGCCAACGAAAAAGCACCGGGGATGTTCAGCATGGTGATGGGAACCCATTCTTCAGCACTCCCGATGCGTACCTTGCTCGAAGAGCCCTACACTTTTGTTTGTGAAGGCGAGGGGCCGTATACGGTATTGAACCTTCTTAAAACTTTAAAAGACGGAAGCATGGACTATGAATTTGTTCCGGGACTTCACTACAGAAGCAAGAGTGGTGAAGCGATGCAGACCAAGCCGGCTGAAAAGATCAAGGACCTGGATCAGGAACTCCCGGTCCAGGCCTGGGATTTACTTGATATGTCCAGGTATCGGGCTCACAACTGGCACTGCTTTGATCACATTGAGCAACGCCAACCTTATGCTTCTTTGCAAACCAGTTTGGGCTGTCCCTACAAGTGTTCTTTCTGCTGCATCAATGCCCCTTTTGGCGGATCAGGGATCCGTTATTGGAGCCCAGAGAACATCATTCATCAAATTGACATTTTAGTGAGCAAGTATGGCGTCAAGAACATCAAAATTCCCGATGAGATGTTTGTATTGAACGAGCGTCATGTTTTAGGGATTTGCGATTCAATTATCGAGCGGGGTTACGATTTGAACATTTGGGCTTACGCCCGTGTCGATACGGTCAAGGAGAAGTTTCTCGAAAAACTCAAGAAGGCTGGTTTTAATTGGCTTGCGCTTGGCATTGAATCTGGGAGCAAGCATGTGCGAGATGGTGTGATGAAGGGCCGGTTCGGCGATATTGACATCGAGGGTGTGGTCAAGAAGATCCGGGATTCTGGTATTTATGTCTGTGCGAATTATATTTTTGGATTGCCTGACGATACGTACGAAAGCATGCAGCAAACCCTTGATATGGCAAAAGATCTTAACACGGAGTGGGCCAACTTCTACAGTGCAATGGCTTATCCGGGTTCTATGCTTTATAAAATGGCTGCCGAAAAAAATTGGCCCCTTCCAGCAGATTGGCTGGGATACTCCCAACATGCTTTTGAGACGTTGCCCCTTCCGACCGAGACTCTCTCTGGCCCAGAGGTGTTGGCATTTCGAGATCAGGCGTTCATGAGTTATTACACGGATCCCTCTTATCTTAAGATGATTTGCGAGATGTTTGGGCAAAAAGTCGTTGATCATATCAATGACTTCACAAAACATGATCTCAAACGTAAATTTGTGAAGTCTGAAATCCGGGAGAGAATGCCTGCCATGCCTCGGTTCGTGGAGCCGGTCGCCTCTCTTTAATGGGGGTCCTGATTAAATGACTGCTTTTCACGGATCAAGGTTTTTACGAGACAAGTTTCGTGAGCTTGGAATTTCTGCGCCCAGGATTCATTTTGTTTTAGGGTCGGCGCTTGCTTCAGCTTTTGAAGAAATTGAGGTGGAGCGATCGGGTTTTCGGCGAGTGGGGGAGTTATTTTTTTCTGAGATTCCAGGGCTTCAGGGCGCAACGGCTCCAGGGCATAGCGGAATTTTTAAATATTTAAGACACGAGCACAGTGGACAGGGAATTACTTTTCAGGTGGGGCGGCTTCACGGCTACGAGGGGTTGACCGCCCGCCAGGTGGCTCAGCCTGTTATGGTTTCACGCTTGGCTGGGGCTCGCCAATTTATACTCACCAATGCAGCAGGCTCTTTGGATCCCTCTTTTGAAGTGGGTTCGGTTATGGTTCTCCGCGACCATGTGAATCTGACAGGACAAAATCCTTTGGTAGGGCCCAATCTGACGGATGAAAAGGGCTGTGCTTTGGGGCCGAGATTTCCTGACATGAGTCAAGTCTATGGAGTCCCACTCAGCAAAGCATTGAGCACATCAATGAAAGACTGTGGTTTAAAGGTGAATGAGGGAACTTATCTTGGACTACTCGGTCCGAGTTTTGAGACTCCGGCAGAGATTGCTCTTTTTTCGAAATGGGGCCTTCATGCCGTCGGAATGTCGACCGTATGGGAGGCCATCGCCCTTCAGCATTCAGGTGCAGAGATTGCGGGGCTTTCTCTCATTAGCAACCAGGGGTGTGGTTTGGGTGGGCGTATTCCATTAAGCCACGACGAGATTTTAGTGCAGTCCCAGCGTTCAGCCCAGAAGATCATCCAGGGGCTTTTTACCCTGGCAGAATCGGAGTGTTCTCATCCATGAATGAGTCCATTTTTTATGACTTAGGAGTCCGATCTGATTATTTCTTGCCGCTCTCAGGTGGAGCAGGCCAAGTGGGTCGAGATGTGTTCCTTGGGATTCGGGACGGACGAATTGCAAAGATTGCGCCCTGGTTTTCGGAGAGTTGGAAGGCGCGTCGTTTTATTGAGGCTAAAAATCAAGTGGTGATGCCAGGACTGGTCAATGGTCATACTCATCTGCCAATGACCTTATTTAGAGGACTTGCGGATGATTTGCCGTTCAATGAATGGCTGCATCAGTATATTATTCCGCTTGAAGCTAAGTTGGTAGATCCTGAGTTTGTTCGTGTGGGGACGGAGCTTGCGGCTCTTGAGTCGATTCGCTCAGGAGTTACCACGGTCTGCGATATGTATTTTTACGAAGAGACGATCGCGGACGTATTGGATCGGGTGGGGCTCAGGGCATTGGTATCCGGGGCGATTTTGGACTTTCCGTCTCCAGACAATAAAGATCTTTCGGGCGTGGGTTTTCGCACGGTAGAGCGAATGTGTGAGCGTTTTTTGAGTCATCCGCGAATCACACCCTGTTTTGGTCCTCATGCGCCCTATACTTGTGGTGATGAAACTTTGAGGCGTGTTGTGAAAGAGGCCAGTCGTTTGGGTGCCCCGGTGGTTATGCACGTAGCAGAAACGGCCGGTGAGGTCGACGCCTCCCTGAAGCAACATCAAAAAACTCCGGTCAAAAGACTTTTCGATTTAGGAGTGCTTTCTCAGCATTCGATTTTTGCCCATTGCGTGCACTTAAGCGATGAGGACATGGAACTCATGGCTAAAACCGGTACTTCTGCAATTTACAATCCCGAGTCCAATATGAAATTAAGCTCAGGATCGGCCCCTGTACATCGGCTTCTTAAAAATGGGGTGCGGGT
>JAHFAC010000092.1 GCA_023250755.1 Bacteriovoracaceae bacterium
TGAGCTCACAGACCTTCGCTCGGATCAGTGGCAGCATCATTCACCTTTGCGATTTAGCGAAACATTAGTTCGTATGGCAAGCCCAGAAATTTGTACCATCATAGCAGATTTTGGACACGGCCTTTTTGAAGGTCCCGTATTGAAGGCTCTCTTTGACCTTTCAGGTTTTGTGGGTTTGAACGTCCAGACCAATTCATCTAATTTCGGTTTTAATCCCTTCACCAAACATCGACGATTTTCTTATCTCAGTGTGGATTTGAGAGAGACGCGGGTTGCCTATCAGGATCGCTATGCTTCGCCCCTCGAATTTGTCCGAAGGATGCGTGAGCATTACAAAGACAAAGAGGTTGCATTGGCGATGACTCTCGGACCTAATGGCTCCTACTTCATTCCAGCTGCAAGTACTGAGGAGTATCTTGCTCCTGCATTCGCCAATTCAGTGGTCGATGCATTGGGAGCTGGCGATGCCTTTTTCTCTTTCACCACTCTTTTGGTGCGGGTGGGGGCGCCTGATGTGATGATTCCATTTTTGGGCAATATTTTTGCTGGACTGAAAACCCGAATCATCGGAAACAAGGCCTCCGTGTCCCGGGCACAGTTTCTCAAGGCCGTAACGTCGATTTTGAAGTAAAAAATGAAAAAGAAAAAGGTTTTGATCACGGGGGGAGTAGGTTTTATCGGAAGTCATACGGTAGATCTTTTTCTCGCTCGGGGCTGTGAGGTCGTGGTAATTGATAATTTTTCTACTGGAAATCCAGATAATCTGGCCCATTTGCAGGGACGATCAGACTTGACCATCATCCAAGCTGATATCAATGATCGTGAAAAAACCAGAAGTGCCTATGTGGACACGGATTGGGTAATTCACTTAGCCGCGCTTGCAGATATTGTGCCTTCGATTGAGCGACCTGAGGCCTATCATCGCTCCAACGTAGACGGGACTTTTACAGTGCTTGAACTAGCTAAAGAAGCGGGAATCAAGCGTTTTGTATACGCGGCCTCTTCTTCTTGTTATGGAATTCCGGATTTCTATCCTACTCCGGAGTCGGCACCGGCTCGGCCACAGTATCCTTATGCCCTGACAAAGTATCTGGGAGAACAATACGCACTTCATTGGGGACAGGTTTATGGTCTCCCTGTGGTATCGCTCCGATTTTTCAATGTTTATGGACCTAGGAGTCGTACTACGGGTACTTATGGCGCTGTTTTTGGGGTTTTTCTTGCGCAAAAACTCAATCATCAACCTTATACCGTTGTCGGAGATGGGACTCAAAGCCGTGATTTTACTTATGTCACTGATATTGCACGAGCAGTTTGGGCAGCTGCTTGTTCAGACGTCAAGCAAGAGGTGATGAATGTTGGGAGCGGTGGGCATTATACGGTTAATCAGCTTACGAAACTTCTAGGTGGGGACGTAGTGCACATCCCTAAACGCCCAGGTGAGCCGGAAATCACTTTTGCTGATACGACAAGAATTCACGGTCTTTTGGAGTGGCAACCTAAGGTTTCATTTGAGCAAGGGGTTGCAAGTGTGCTCGAACAAATCGATTATTGGCGAAAGGCTCCCCTTTGGACACCCGCATCCATCCATGAGGCGACGCGAACTTGGTTTCAATATCTTAAATGAGTCAAAGGGATAAAGAAGAGGAAAGGCTGATGAACGGAATCAAAAAAGTATTGATCACAGGGGGCGCTGGTTATGTGGGTTCTGTGCTTGTACCCAAGCTCCTTCAAGCAGGCTATCAGGTTTTGGTTTATGATCTGTTTATTTATGGTGATGGGGTTTTTGATGGAGTTCGAAATCATCCGGCACTGAGTTTCATTAAGGCTGACATCCGAGACGTTGATCAACTCGATCAATCACTGCGTGGAGTAGATGCAGTGATTCATTTGGCATGCATCTCAAATGATCCCAGTTATGAATTAAATCCAACGCTTTCGAAATCGATTAATTATGATGCGTTTCGGCCGATGGTAAGACTGGCCAAGAAACATCGGGTGAAACGTTTTGTTTATGCATCTAGTTCAAGTGTCTATGGGATCAAAGATGACCCAGAGGTGACTGAAGATCTAGCTTTGGAGCCACTGACTGATTATTCAAAATTTAAGGCTCTTTGTGAGCAAATTTTACTCGAAGAAGCTACAGATGATTTTACCTCTTTGGTCTTAAGGCCCGCTACCGTTTGCGGCTATTCACCTCGACTCAGGCTCGATTTAACAGTAAATATTTTGACCAATTTTGCCTTCAATAAGGGTGAGATCCAAGTTTTTGGTGGCGCACAAAAGAGGCCGAATATCCATATTCAGGATATGGCAGAGCTTTACATCGAAGCACTTCGATGGTCGCACGAGAAAATTCATAAAAAAATCTATAATGCCGGCTATGAGAATCACACCGTTGAGCAATTGGCCGAAACAGTTCGCGCCGAAGTGGGGCCTCATGTTCAGATTCGGCATGTCCCCACTAATGACAATCGCTCGTACCATGTTTCATCAGCAAAAATTTCGAGAGAATTGGGATTTGTTCCTCAGCGTACGATCCGAGAGGCCGTGCGCGAACTCAAAGAAAAATTTGATGAAGGAAAAATCCCAGATTCATTTAGTGATTCCAGGTACTTTAACATCAAAAGAATGCAGGAGATCCACTTACAGTGAATGAATTTTCGATGATTGATTATGAAAAATTAGTACAGGATTATGAAACGGGTTTGACGACCACCTTGAGGGGGTTTCGCCCTGGGCTCGAGTTTATTGACTCCTGGGTGCCTGACGAGGACGTGGCAAAAAGCATTCTCAATCTCATTGAGGCTGCAAGTATGGCGGGTGAAAGTGGGATTCGGCCTCTTCGCCTTTTTTTAAACTCAAAGACTGCTCCTCAGCTGGATGCGAGCCATTTACAAGTATTAGCCGCCAACCTCGCTCGAATTGAGCCGAATCAAAATAAAGACGGCAGTGTGCTGCTTACGATTCTTCCTTGTGAAGCAACTCAAGTGGCCCCTTCCTATCAGAAGGCGGTAGAAGTTTATTCTAAAAAAAATATTCATGAAGGGACCGGATCGGATTACTCTTGCACACTGGTTCCTCACGTACGTGCTTTTACCGTCGAGTCGGGCGAAATTACACTCACAGCCTTTATAGATATTTTGACCCACTCGATTCAGAAGGTTTTCTACCGGGGACGGCTGACACCCGCACAGAAGGCAGTTTTTGAGGGAATTTGCGAAATTCTTCCAGGTTGTACGGTTCAAGAGGCCAGTGATCATGGTGTGATTTCGCTGGAGCACCGATTTCGAGATCTCAGTCTGCCTCGCGCGAATCCGGGTATCGTGACTTCGTCCAACGCGGACCCCATGTTTCAGCAGTTGCTAAATTTTTTGCGCACTTTGAGGAAAATCTATGATCAAGAGATTCACCCAGAAACAACTCTTAATTTCTATGAGCCTCCCATTTCAGAATATTGGAAAAATCTTTCGGCGGGTGAACGTGCCTTGGAAATCCGAAAAGTGATTCAAGAGATTGGAGCAGAAGTTCCGATCTCGAATTCTGAGGTAGAAATCCGTAGGATCGACCATGATGTGAGGATATTTATGACCTACGTCGCAGAGCTTCCCAGCGGAGAAAAAGGACGCCGCCTGATGTGTCTAGAGCGTGGACTCAAAAATCGTTTGGAACAAAAACTTCAGATTTATCAAGAAGAAGTGAAGGATCTCAACTCAAAACGCCGGCTTTAAGCGTCGGATCGAGGAATATCATGTCAGGAATGTCGGATCATGCAGAGTTAATTTTAGATGGGACTAAAATCGCGTGGCATGAGGAACGTATTCGTGCCTGGGAGAGAGGCGAACGAATCGCTCCCATCACCATCGATATGGCGCTCACACGCGCTTGTAACTATGGCTGCCACTACTGCTACGCTATGTTGCAGGAGAACGATCGAAAAACGATCAACCGCGAAGCTATTTTCAATTTTGTGGATGATTGCGCGGAGATCGGTGTCAAAGGGATCAGCTTGGTTTCGGATGGTGAAAGCACGATTTCACCTGTTTTCGTGGATTGTGTGACCCGTGGAAGCGAAAAGGGCCTTTCCATGGCCTGTGGTACAAATGGTTATATCTTCAATCGCAGAAAGTTGGAGGAGGTTCTTCCTCATTTGACTTATCTGAGAATCAATATCTCAGCTGGGGAGCCCAAGCGATACGCTGAAATCATGGGAGTCAAAGAGGAGTGGTTTGCACGTGTTCGGCAAAACATCCTGGATATGGTCGACATCAAGAAAAAAATGGGACTTAAAGTTACGATCGGTCTGCAAATGGTTTTGATGCCCGAATATCAAGATCAAATTTTGCCCCTGGCTCGATTGGGCAAAGAGCTTCGTCCGGACTATTTGGTCATTAAGCATTGCAGTGACAATGAGGATGGGGATCTGGGGGTGAACTACGATGGCTATCGAGCCCTTTATGACACGCTTCAAGAGGCCGAGTCGCTTTCGGATAGCGAGTATCTCGTCAAAGTCAAATGGTCAAAAATTGAAACGGGTGTGAAGAGAAGCTATCAGCGGTGCTATGGGCCTCCCTTTATGATTCAGATCTCGGGCTCTGGTTTAGTCGCACCCTGTGGGATGCTTTTCAACGAACGCTATAAGAAGTTCCATATCGGAAATATCGTGGAACAACGTTTTAAGGAAATGTGGCAGAGTGATCGCTATTGGGAAGTGATGAATTATCTCGCTTCACCTGACTTTAACGCTCAGACCATGTGCGGTACGCTTTGCCTGCAACACAAGGTTAATGAATATCTCGATTCGCGACAGAAAGAGCAGATCGTGGTTCTCCAGCCCTCAGGAGCAGTGCCTCAGCATATTAATTTCATTTGATCTTCTCTCTCGCAAGAAGGGGACTGTCGGTGGTTCGGAGTTAGAATTTTGAAAAAAAAAGTACTGATCTCCGTATTTATCCATTCGCAATTCCCAGAAATGTCTCGGGTCGCCTCAGTTCTTGCCCAAATCGAAGCCTTTGAGCCGGAGTTCTTGTTTGCCGGTGAGGTGGACTTCTCATTAGAAATTGAGCGATGTAAATCTGAAGGGTGGAAGTATCATGTCCACTCTTTAAAAGTGAGTTCTTCTCAAAGCAGGGTTTCCTCTGATGTCACCAATACGGTCGACGCAATCGATCATCGATCTGCCGGCAATCGTCTGGTTCAGGTTATTAAGAGACATAAAAATCACCCGATCCTGAAACCACTCTTGAGAGTGGTTAGTTTTTTCTATCAAAATTCCATCCAGTACCAGTCCTCAGTTTTTTATCTTCCTCGACATTTGAAGCTATTTTCCGGATTGCTGCGTCAGGCTGAGGAAATTCTTCGGTCGATCCACCCTGATGTGGTGGTTTTTCCGAATATCACTGTCGGAAATCTAAGTGGAATGTTGCTTCATGCCTGTAAAAAAAGGGCTACTCCCACAGTGCTTGTTCCCTACGCTTGGACTGCGCGGATTGAATCTTTGATGGCCCTTCAAGGGAAGCGTGCGTTGAGTACTCATACTTTACTGGGAAAATATATTACTAAAGCGCATCCACACTGGGTGTGGAAGGATACTTTCTTTTACCCTCCCTCCAAAATTCTTCCTCTGGAGTGGTTGAAAGTTTCATCCCAATCTCCCTGGATGGCAGATGCCGAAGCAGATGTCATTGCCGCTGAGAGCAAGGCAATGGCGGATTATTATGCGAAAGACGGAATTCCCGCTGAAAAATGCATCATAACGGGGAGTCTTTCTCATGATCGGCTTTCACAAAGTCTTAAAAATCGCAATTCATTGCTTAATCAGTTACAAAATGAATTGGGATTAAAGGCAGGGAGGGAGTTCATCCTTTGCTCGCTCCCGCCCGATCAGACTGGCGCTGGGATCTCGGGTTTTGAGTTTGAGAATTATTTCCAAATGATTGAATTTTGGATCAACACGCTGAGTTTTCAAAAAACCTATGATGTCATCTTCAGCCTGCATCCTCGTATGCGGAATATGCTGAAGGCGCAGGATTTTAAGGCTAAACTTTTGAGTTTGGGCAATCCCTTGATCTATCAGGGTGATATCCATGATCTCTTGCCACTCAGTCGTTTTTTTGTTGCTACTCTATCAGGTACGATTAGGTCTGCTATTTGTAGCGCTGTGCCTGTCCTTTATTATGATGTATTTAACTATCGGATGTTCTTGTATCGCGACGTTCCGGGAGTTTACTATGCAACATCTAAGAAGACTTTTTTGGAGGGGGTCGATCGATTTGTCGGTGATTTTGAGTTTTTCTCGGATTTAAAGTCAGCTCAAGCCAAAATAGCCCCTGACTGGGGTGTCATCGATGGAAAGTGCAAATCTCGAATGACCCAGCTTTTTGAGGGATTTACATCATGTTAGAGATTATCCGCAAGCTTTCCTTCATTCTCGACCAGAAGCAAAAAAAGTTTCTCATTTATTTGCTTTCACTGCTGATCTTGGCCGCACTCCTTGAGACTTTTGGGATCGGGCTGATTTTTCCAGTTGTGGATTTGATCTCACGTCCGAACTACCTCGAGGCGAACCGGTCTGCGTATCAAATTGCCCAATTTTTTCACCTGAACGATCGAGGTGCCTTTTTGCTCTTTGTGAGTGGGATGCTGCTTTTTGTCTTTTTTTTGAAGAATACCCTTCTTGGGGTGATTCAATACGTTCAAAATCACTTTGTTTTTACCAATCAGATCGAACTTGCCGAGCGCCTTTTGACCCGGCATTTGTATGCGCCTTATCTCTCTCATTTGGATCGCAATACTGCAGATATTCTGCGGACAGTGAATGTTGATCCGACTTATATCTATCAAAATATTTTAACGGCCTCTCTCATGGTCATTTCTGAGTTTTTAGTCGCTTCAATGATATTGGGGTTTCTTTGTTTGATGGATCCGTTTTCCACCCTGATTGCTTTGGGGTTTCAGGGAACGGTTGC
>JAHFAC010000093.1 GCA_023250755.1 Bacteriovoracaceae bacterium
CACGATTTTTTTCTGAGATTCCGGATTAGTTGATGGAGTTTAAGGATCTGTCCTATGGCGCTGCTACCAGCCAATATCGGCTTGGATCGTCTCGGCAGTTTGGCTATTCTTCGGTTTCTCAGGTCCCGCCTAAAAAGGCCCCTTTGATCGGTCAGGGTGTCGATCATCCTGATTACGGCGATGGGCGAGTGGTTTCGGTTGAAGGGGCGGGCGATGCTCAAAAAGTAGTCATCGAGTTTCGAGGGAGAGATCGCAGAAAGTTTTTGCTCAAATACGTGCAGACGTATTTGGAGGGATGAAATCAATGATCGAAGTCAATGAGGCGCTCACCAGAAAGGTAATGGGTTTGGCAAAACTGAAGCTTTCTGATGGAGAGGTCACCACTTTTACGGCACAGTTGCAGGGGATTCTCAATTACATTGACCAGCTTTCTCGCGTTGATGTTCAAGGAGTGGGATCCATGACCCATCCGTTTGATGAGCCCACTCCCTTCAGGGAAGATGTAGTTTGCCCTTCACCGGTGGACACAGAAGGAAGGCCTAAAACTTTACTCTCTGCGCCGGATGTTCTGGATGGGGGTTACAAAGTTCCTTCGATTCTTTAGTAGAGATGGAAGAAATAATCGGAAAAAATATTAAAATGAATACAGTTCGCGAAATACATGACGCTTTTGACAGCGGCCAGCTTTCACCAGTGGCTTTGACTCAGGGCTATCTTGAGGTCGCCCAAAAAAGCCATCACAACGCATTTCTCACCTTTTGCGAAAAGCGCGCCCTGGCTCAGGCAAAAGTTGCTGAGCGACTGATTGCACATGAAGGGCAGGTCCCACGCGAAAAATTTCCGCTTCTCGGAATTCCGCTGGGGATCAAAGATGTGCTGACGATCGATGGGGTTCGTACGACTTGCGCTTCAAAAATGTTGGAGAATTATGTTCCACCCTATACAGCAACCGTGGTTGCAAGACTCGAAGCGGCAGGTGCGGTGATTTTGGGTAAGACGAATATGGATGAATTCGCAATGGGCGGATCGAATGAAAATTCGGCCTTTGGTCCTGTTCTACATCCGACTCATTCTGATCGAGTGCCTGGAGGTTCGAGCGGAGGTTCGGCTACGGCGGTGAGGGCAGGACTTTGTGTTGCTGCGCTCGGATCGGATACCGGGGGTTCTGTCAGGCTTCCGGCCAGTTTTTGTGGAATTGTCGGAATGAAACCGACTTACGGTCGACTCAGCCGCTATGGGCTCATTGCATTTGCGTCTTCACTGGATCAAGTGGGGCCCATGACCCAAACCGTAGAAGATGCAGCTCGCCTTTTTGAGGTGATGGCAGGTCATGATCCCCTGGATTCAACCTCATCTCTTCGGTCAAAAGAAAATTTTGTGAGGACATGTCTGACTGTTCCCGATTGGTCACGAATAAAAATCGGCGTTCCAAATGAATATTTTGTCAGCGGATTGGCACCAAATGTAGAAAAATCAGTTCGCACCGCATTGCAATGGTTTGAGTCCCAGGGAGCAAAACTGGTCCCAATTTCGCTTCCTCATACGTCGTACGCGGTTGCGGTTTATTACATGGTTGCGGTGAGCGAGGCCTCTAGCAACCTGGCTAGGTACGATGGAGTACGCTATGGGGCTCGACCTTCATTAGCGAGTGAAACGGGGGATCTTGCTACCTTTTATGAGCGTGTTCGCGCAAATTTTGGCTCTGAGGTCAAGCGTCGAATTATTTTGGGCACTTTTGCTCTTTCGAGTGGTTATTATGATGCCTATTATAGGCGCGCTTGTCAGGTCCGGAGATTGATCCAGCAAGATTTCGATGAAGCGTTCAAAACAGTAGATTTCATTGCCTCACCCGTCTCGCCGACAACCGCGTTTCGATTGGGTGAAAAATCTCAGGATCCTCTCAAAATGTATCTCAACGACATCTTCACCATTCCTGTGAATTTGGCGGGCCTGCCCGCACTCAGTGTTCCCTGCGGCGAGGATTCAGAAAAACTTCCGATCGGCTTGCATTTGATTGCACCCGCGTTTCAGGAAGGTCGACTGCTTTGCCTGGCCCATGCGTTTGAGCGGAGATCTGCATGAACGTTCATTTGGAGTTTGAAGCTGTCATCGGTCTTGAAGTGCATGTCCAGCTTTCAACCCACACAAAGATTTTCTGTGCCTGTAGGGTTCGCCCCCACGACGGCAAGTCGGTTGCAGAAATCCTGGTTAACTCAAATACCTGCCCGGTGTGCGCTGGGCATCCGGGGGTGCTTCCGGTCATAAATCGAAAAGTCATTGATTATGCGATTCGGGCTGGCCTTGCGACAAATTGTAAGATCAACCCAAAAAATAGTTTTGCAAGAAAAAATTATTTCTATCCTGACCTTCCCAAGGGCTATCAGATCAGTCAGTACGAGACTCCAATTTGCGAACAAGGCTGGTTAGACATCACCACTCAATCGGGAAGCAAACGGGTTACCATCCAGCGGATTCACATGGAAGAAGACGCGGGAAAAAGCGTTCACTTCAATGATTATTCACTTGTTAATTTGAATCGAGCGGGAGTTCCCCTGATTGAAATCGTAAGTGGACCCGATATGAGGACCGTAGAGGAGGCCGGAACTTACCTCCGTGCTTTGCATGCGGTAGTAACCTACCTTGGAATCTGCGACGGAAACATGCAAGAGGGTAATTTTCGTTGTGACGCCAACGTAAGCGTCATGCCCAAGGGATCCAAGAAATTAGGGACACGTGCTGAGGTTAAGAACGTTAACTCTTTTCGCTTTGTTGAAAAAGCCTTGGAGTACGAGATCGCGCGGCAGATTGGAGTCATTCGATCAAATGGAGCGGTAATCCAAGAGACGCGAACCTTTGATTCTGCAAAAGGCGTGACGGTTTCGATGCGCTCAAAAGAAGAAGCGCACGATTATCGTTATTTTCCAGACCCGGATCTTGTTCCACTCCTGATTAGCGAAGCTTGGATCGAAAAAGTGCGGAGTGACTTGCCCGAACTTCCTCAGCAAAAGAAAAAACGCTTTGAAATTGAACTCGGATTGTCACCTTACGATGCAGGCGTATTGACGAGTTCAAAGGCGATGGCCCTATTTTTTGAGGACGTCGTGAGCGCGCTTGTCAATAAGGGTTGGAATCCGAGGGCTGCAGCGAAACCTATTTCAAATTTTCTCTCAGGTGAAGTCGCTCGCTTGATGAATGAAGGCGATCTTGAGCTTTCACAAGGTAAGCTCAAGCCGGAGCACATTGCCGAAGTGGTTCAGCTTTCAAAAGAAGGCATCGTTTCTAGTACTGGCGCAAAACAAGTGATCGCAACAGTTTGGAAGACGGGTGACACCGTGCATTCGATTGTTGAGCGCGAAGGGCTCAAACAGGTGAGTGATTTAAGCTCACTTGAGCCAGCGATTGAGAAGATGATTGCGACTTTTACCCATCAGGTGGCAGAATATCGAGCTGGAAAAGAAAAATTATTAGGTTTTTTTGTAGGTCAAGTCATGAAAGAAACGGGCGGAAAGGCCAATCCTGGGTTGCTTCAAGAGTTGATCAAAAAGAAATTGAGTGGATCATGAGAAACAAGGAGGGGAGAGTATGAAAAAATTTTTAGCCGTAATCACTGCATTGGTGACTCTGGTCTTGGCTGCGATCATTGTGATTCCGTTTGTGGTCGATGTAGACAAGTATCGCCCGCAAATCGTTCAGGCAGTCAATGACCGAATCAACGGAAAGTTTGATCTTGGCAAGCTCTCTCTCTCTCTCTGGGGCCAAATCCGGGTTGAAGTGGCGGGTGTGCAGCTTGCGGACTCTCAGGGAAGAAAAATGGTTTCTGTAAAAGATGCATTTTTTCACCTCCCCTTTGCTTCTCTTTGGACGGGATCTCCCCTTCTTACTTTTAAGATGCAAAAGCCGGAACTTGCTGTCGTGAAAGACAAGTCGGGCAAGTTAAATTTGCTCAGTTTAATGAAGGCCGAACCGGCAGCGCCTCCAGCCTCTGCTGCGCCAATTCAGGGACGATTTGTGATTCCAGGGCTTGCTGCTCAGGCGAGGCTTGGGGTTGAGATTCTCAGTGCTTCACTCACGTATCAAGACGAGGCCTTGAGTCGCGAACCACAACGGGTAAGAGATTTAAATTTGATTTTCAAAGATATCTCCTTAAGTAGACCCACCCAGTTTGAGGTTTGGGCTGAAATCGATAGTCAAATGGGGATCAGTGGCCCTTTCAGGATTTCGGGTGAGGGAACGCCTCACTTGAACCATGGACAGTTTGATTACGCCACGCTTTCAATCAAAGCGGATTTTGATTCCATTGAAGTCAAGTTGCCGGGTTTCTTTGAAAAGAGAAAAGGAGTGGTTGCGAATGCGGTTGGGATATTGAAGGCTTCTGCGCAAGAAGTCAGCATCCAGAAATTTGATTTGAAATTTTTCAATGCCGAATTCAACACCACTGGATCAATCACCCATCTCGCTCCTAAGCAGGGCGAGGCGGCCGCTGCACCTGTTGCGCAGGTGACGATTCAGTCCAATGAGATTGCCTTGAAGCCTTGGTCTGAGTTGATTCCGATGCTGAAGGATTTTGAACTCGGAGGGTCAGCAAACTTTCAAGCTTCAGCCAACGGCCCTGCCGGGCAGTTGAATTATCAGGCCAAGTTGGCACTTGAAAAAATCACGGCCAAAGCGCCCATGCTCAAGGCTAAGCCGCAAATTGACGGTACAGTCAAAATCATCACGGATCAAATCGAAAACTTTACCATGTCGGTGAAAGCGCCAGGAAATGATCTGCAAATCAGTGGAAAGCTGGTTTCGTTTACAAAGCCGCACTTGGATCTTCAAGTCACCTCAGGCGGCATGGATTTGGACCAGCTCATTGATTTTCCACCTCCGGCACCAGCCAAATCTTCTGCTCAAACGGGGGGAGGGTCTGGTGGATCGGGATCTGGGGGGAGCGAACAATCTTCCGGCCATCCTGTGGATAAAAAAGCAGCGGTCGATTTCGATGCGCTTTTGATCCCTCTCCGCGAAAACAAAATGATGCAGGCGTTGGTGGTTAATATGGGCGTGAACATGAAGATGCTCCAGGCTTATCAAGTGAAGATGGCCGATCTCATGAGCAAGGTCAGCTTTAAGGACCTGGTGGGTTCAATCGATCAATTCAGCATGGGGCTTTGGAGCGGTTCCATCAAAACGAACGCTACGATGGATCTCAAACCCAAGGCGCCCGCCTATCGGTTCAATGCAGAGGTTGCGGGCCTTGATCTCAAGCAAGCGGTGAGCTCTCAGAAGCCGATGTTCAAGAATACGCTTCTTGGGAAAGCTTCTTTCAAAATCGTAGGATCGGGCTCAAGCTTCAATCCAGGCTCTGCGACGAAAAATTTGAACGCCAAGGGGAATTTAAAGGTTGAGAAGGCGACTTTTGCGACGATTGATGTCGGCAAGATGGCGGCTGATGCGATCAATCAGACGGTCAGTAAGCTTGGAGATAAAATTCCTGCACTGAAAGGCAAGGGACTGGGAGGAGCTCCGGGACGCGAGTCGCGTTATGATATCGTCCAATCTGATTTTTCAATTGTAAATGGAATTTTCTCGGCTCCGAACTTTGTCGCCAAGGCTGAGCCTAAGCAGGGGATTGACCTCAAAGGGGATACCACACTTGGCTTGACTGATTTCTCGATCAAGGCTGCATGGGAACTTTCAGATACCTACAACTTTACTAATGCGCGGGATCTTTCAGTGGAGCAGGCAGGGGTGAAGGTGGATCATATTTTAGCCGAGGGAGAAAGGCCGGTGCGTTTTCCGGTTCATGTCGGCTGCACGATGCTCTCACCCTGTTATTCTTATACAGAGGTGCCCGAATTTTTGGGTAAAGTCGCGATGGCCAATACCACTCATGCCGTAGAAGGAAAGGCGAAAGCCGAATTGAAAAAAAGGGCAGAAGAGAAGGCAAAGGAATTATTGCAGAATGCTCCACCTGGTATTCAAGAAAAGGCGAAGGATCTGACCAAAAAACTCTTTGGGGGCTGAGAGTCGAGAAATTCTAGAACCATGTCAAAAAGAGGAGAGTTTATGAAAAAGTTTAGTATCGGAATTTTAGGTGCATTTATTTTGGTGGGATCCTTGGTAGTCGGAGGAGCCGGCTGTTCCACTGAAAAGGTGAAAAATAAATCAAAAGAAGCAGCCGCCAAGTACTGGCAGGACAAGGCCTATCCGGGCAAATCTTATGATGTTCAAGTCATCGAGGCTGAAAAAGCCGATGACGGAATGTATCGAGTCAAGGGGATTGTGGATGGAGAAACCCGCGTAGGAATGTTCAATCCCGAAACTGAGACTTTTTCAGAAGGCTATTACTCGCTTGCTCATGAAAGGAACAAGAAAATCGCAGAATTGGAGCAAGAAGTGAAATATTGGAAAGAAAAAACCGAGGCCATGGAAAAAGAAAACTACAAGCTCAAGGTTCGCCTGAAGGTAACGCAAGCGAAAAAAAATGACAAAGAGGATGGTGATGACGACAACGAAGAAGAGGACAGCGTTGCGCCCGCAGCTGAAAGCAGCCATTGATTTAGGGACCAATACCTGCCTCCTCTTGATTGCTGATTGGGATACCGAGCGCAAGCAAGTGAGTCGGGTAGTGGGCGATTTTTCTACGGTGGTCAGGCTGGGTGAAGGCGTAGACCAGGCGAGGGCTTTTGCACCCGCTGCGATGGACCGGACTTTGCTCTGTCTCAAAACCTATTCTGCGCGAATTCGTGAGGCAGGATTGGAACCAGGAGACGTTGTTTGTGTTGCAACCAGCCAGGCTCGTGACTCA
>JAHFAC010000094.1 GCA_023250755.1 Bacteriovoracaceae bacterium
TCCGATCAAGAGAATATTGCTTTTACTGAGCTCAACCCCATCTCGATCGCGGGCCTTTTTGTCACCCTGATGGTGGATGCGCTTGTAATGGTTATAGACGGCAACTGAAAGAATTCGCTTGGCTCGCTCCTGGCCAATCACATATTCGTCGAGAATAGTTTTGATTTCAGCGGGTTTTGGGATTTTGTCAGAGGGCCGTGCGGGGCCTTCTTTTTGTCCTTCTTCAGAGATGATGTCATTGCAAAGCTCAATGCACTCGTCGCAGATGTAAACGGTTGGGCCGGCAATGAGTTTTTTTACTTCGCGCTGATTTTTTCCACAGAAAGAACAACAAAGATTCCCGAAGCCATCACCGTATCGTTTTCCGTCCATAATTCTTTATCCCTTCCTCATCTCTATGATGTCTCTCTGAATGTTCAAGTAGAAAGCCTATTAAATGGACCCATGCTTTTCAACTACCTTATCAATTAAGCCATACTCGACTGCTTCTTGTCCTGAGAGATAGTTATCCCGGTCGGTGTCCTTATGGATTTGTTCCATGGTTTGCCCTGTGTGTTTTGCCAAAATTGCGTTCAGACGCTCTTTTAAATAAAGGATTTCTTTGGCTTGGATCTCAATATCGGAGGCCTGTCCTCGTGCTCCACCGAGGGGTTGATGAATCATGATCCGACTGTGGGGCAGACTAAAACGTTTGCCTTTTGTTCCGGCGGTGAGAAGCAGGGCTCCCATGCTTGCTGCCAAACCAATGCAATAAGTGTAAACGTCACTCTTAATGTATTGCATTACGTCGTAAACACCCAATCCTGCGGTTACGGAGCCTCCGGGTGAGTTGATATAGAGGTGAACGGGTTTATCGGGATCAGAGGACTCTAAGAAGAAGAGTTGGGCAATAATCAGATTCGTTACGGTGTCGTTGACTTCGGTCCCGAGGAAAATGATCCTGTCGAGAAGAAGCCTTGAGTAAATATCGTATTGTCGTTCTCCGCGTGCAGTTTGTTCGACCACGATGGGGTTGGGAATATAATTACTTTCGGCTCCCAGATTAAATCCAACGACTTCAGGTTGAATCAGACTGGATGGGATTTTCCTCTGTTGCGACGTTAGGATGATCATCGGTATCTCTCCTTTTTCAGCCCAGTGCTTCTCAATTCAGTATACATATCCTTCAGTAATGTTGCACTGAGCTATAAAAAATATTTCTAATCATTAAGAAGAAATAAAGGAAGGAACTTAAGTCTCTTGCTCGGTTGACAGTTCAGAGTGCTCTGAGTTCACTTGTGTGTGAATGGACTCTAAATAGAGCGCCATGGCTGCACGCAGTTCGTCAAGTGTGAGATTTTC
The DNA here is from genome assembly GCA_023250755.1 of Bacteriovoracaceae bacterium. Taxonomy (GTDB): domain Bacteria; phylum Bdellovibrionota; class UBA1018; order UBA1018; family UBA1018; genus JAHFAC01. Next base: position 1,342 of record JAHFAC010000094.1, read on the forward strand.
GGAGTTTAGCCCACAATTTCCCAGTATTTTTTCAAGTTCGTCTTGGACCGCAGGAATTGGGAGCCCAGTCGAAGAGAGAAGTACATCAACGAGTTGTTCACCGTCAGGTTCTTGTTGCTGATTGGAGACGTCCATTTCCCCCTCCACATGTCAAGTATAGGAATGGGAATTTTGGAAGGGCAAGTTTATTTTAGCGGGTTGTTCGATTTATTTAGAAAGAGTCACGACTCTATGCGTCATGCATTATAAAGGCGATCGGCGTTTTGATTGCGCAATCACGCCGAGTAGAATTAATCCACCCCCTAGGCCCTGAATCCAGGTCAAGTGATCTCCAAGAAAGAGATGACCAAAGATCGTTCCCATAACAGGTTGAATAAAGAGTGTGATTGCCAAACTCGCGACCGGCGCCTCAGTCAGGGCCGTCATCCAGTAAAAGTAGGCCAGTGCAGTCCCAATAGGACCCATTACGAGGATTCCTATGCAGCTTTTCAAGTGGAATTCCTCGAGAGAGGGAAAGCCATTTGTTACAAAAACGAGCACGGTAAGAAACGCAACTCCAAGAGCAAGAGAAATTCCAAAAATTTTCAGTGGATGAAAACGAATGAGGAGTTTTCGACTCAGTATGGAGTAAGAGGCCTCGCCGATTAATGAGGCGAGCATAATGAGGTTGCCTAAGAGGTGTCCGTCTATTCCCTGAGAAAGCCGTGCTGGAGTCAGACCGGTGAGGAGGGTAAATCCCGCTAGCGCAAGAACGAAAGAGACCCAGTGTTGCGCATGGAGGCGTTCGCGCAAGAAGATCCAGGCCAAAAATACCGTTGCCAGAGGTTCCATTGCAATGATCAGAGAGTTGTCAGTGGCATGTGAACTCGAGAGACCGATGATTTGAAGCAAGGGGGAGTAGCAGAAGGTGAGGAATCCTAGCAGCGAGAGGAGGCCCCAGTCGCTTAAGCGAAGGGCGTTGGATTGAACTGGGTTTTTGAGAGAGAAGGGGTGTTTGCAGAGCTTTAACCCAATGGATACAGCGATGAACGCAATCAGTGCGCTGGTGTAGCGCAACCAGGCGGTGTGGGCAGAGTTAAAATCTTCGAGGACAAATTTAGTCAGTGTTGGGTGAAGTGACCAAACCAGATTGCAAGTGATGAGGCCGAGGAGAGTCTTGAGCGGCAGGGTGGTCTGGGTCATCTCAGTTGCTGAAACACGAGTGATTGATCTGCCATGTGAAAAGAGTAACCAGAGGAATTTCAAAAGTCTTGTGAGAAGAGAGAAGAGAGGGGTGTAGGAATCCTGAAAAACAGACTAGACACTATGCGTTATTTTTTGTATGAACAGATTAAAGTTTTATTTGAAATTTTGGAGGCATTCTCAGTTATGTCAAAGAGTCTGTTTTTAATTTTAACCAGATTTTTCATGAGTTCACTCACTACCCATGCCGAAGCGACTATCAGTCTCGACACTTTTTCCTGTAAAACCGAATCTGCATTAAACAGTGTCACTTACCAAATTTCTTTCGCAGTTCTAAATCTTTGGGACAAAGAGAGAATCGCCCTTTTTCGGTTGGAAGACTCAAAAAATGATTTTCTTTTGATTGAGCCGAGTGATCAGTCCTCCGTCCAGGTGCTCAATGAAAATACACAGGTGAGCGTGCACCAGAGAAGGGGAGCGTCATTTTTCTCAGTCGCAGGAGGCAATCAGAATTATTTTGGTGAAATCGCGTTCCCGCGGTTCGCAATAAGGCCAGTCTCAGGTATTTTCTATGGCACATTGATGGTGAGAGACATGCGCTATCGAGAACTGTCGTTCTATTCTAAGCTAGAGTGTGAACACAGCGTACGATAATTGTTTTTTCCCTTACGCCTTCAGTACTCCGCGCTTCACTTGATCCCGCTCCATCGCTTCAAAAAGAGCGTTGAAGTTCCCTTCACCAAAGCCCTTGTTGCCCTTGCGCTGGATGTATTCAAAGAAAAAGGGACCCACCATTTCTTGGGAAAAAATTTGAAGGAGGTAACCCGTTTCGTCTCCATCCAGTAAAATATTCAGATCCTCGATCTCGGCTAGGTTCTCAGTGACTCCGGGCACACGCGTGGGGACGATTTCGTAATAGGTGTGCGGGACGGCTAGGAAGCCGAATTTTTGTTTACGAAGTTCACGAACCGTATTCTTGATATCCACGGTGAGGAGTGCCAAGTGTTGTACGCCGGCTCCCTTCATGCGGTTGACGAATTCTTGTACTTGGCTTTCGGGCTCCGTTGCCTCATTGATCGGTACCTTAACGCGACCGTCTTCGGACTGAACGACATCGGAGATCAACCCCGTGCGTCCGGTGCTGATTTCGAAGTGACGGGTGACGACAAATCCAAAAATTTTTTTATACCACTCGACCCAGGCCTTCATCTCTCCCATGCCGACGTTGTTGGTGAGGTGATCAATCACGCGAATGCCGAGGGGTGAGGGGCTTTCAAGGCGGGTGACAAACATCCCCTCGTCAAAAGCAATCCGAGAAGGACTCCCGGGCGAAGGTTTTCGCTCCATGAAGGCGTATCTGACGTTGCCCGGGGTCCAGATTTCTGATCGGACGACGCTTCCATGAGGGGAGTCGAATTTTCGGGGCTCTAGGGCGGGGCGTGCACCATGATGGGTTGCTTCTTCAAAGGCTTTTGTGGCGTTATCGACATCCAAAGCTAAAACGCAAATTCCTTCGGCGTGTTGCTTCAAGAAGCGGGTGGCCTCTTGCCTCTCAGAAGCGGGAGATCCGTCAGGCTGGGTGAGCAGGATCCGAACATAACCTTGGGCATAGAGGGCACTCTTCATCCCTCGAGCGGGTTGTGAGCGATCACCGATTTTCTCAAAACCCATGCGCTGATAAATCGGAGCGTGTTTTGAGATGTCATGGACGACAAATTCAACGTGGTCAAAGCCTTGGTTTTGGATTTTCACGGGCCCCCCTGCGTTTAATTCAGCGTTACTGAAATCGGTGTCATCCCTGTTTGCTCCTCAGGCGTTGAAATGGCTCGTTCAGCGGCTTCGTCTGCCAGTTGCATCAGCTTCATTTGCTTGTCCATATCCATGTAGGTGTAGCCATGAAGGACTTCTTCGTAGAAATTTTGCAGATCGACTCCTTCTTTTGGTTTGATCATTCCCTCGCGGACGCGTGCTTCGATTTGTTCTTTCACTCGTTTTTCCATATCAGTCGCGCTGTATTGAATTAAGGAGAGCACGCCTGCCAGATTGTTTCCGCGGATGACTTCTTCGATGTAGTAGCCTCCCGGTTCGGTCTCATCCAAGAAGACATGGACCTCATTGACGCGGCCAAAGAGATTGTGCAGATCACCCATGATGTCTTGATAGGCGCCCATCAAAAAGAACCCTAGATAGTAAGACTCTCGAGGTTTTAGTGAATGCAGGGGTAATGTGTCTTTGATATCCCTTAGATCGATAAATTTAGAAACTTTACCGTCGGAATCACAGGTGATGTCCACCAAAGTCGCTTGGTGAGAAGGTTCCTCATCATGTCGGTGGATGGGAATAATCGGAAAGAGATGCTGAATTGCCCAGTGGTCTGGCATGGACTGAAAGAGCGAGAAATTGCAGAGAAACTGGTCCGAAAGGTGTTTATTGAGTGCTTCGATTTCGTCGGGGACATAGCGCAAGCCGGTCGAGTTTTTATGGATCGTCTTGCAAATTTGCCAAAATAGAATCTCGACCTTGGCCTTATCTTCGAGAGAGAGAAATCCCAGCTTAAACATGCTGAGTGCTTCTTCTTTACGCTGGATGGCGTCGTGAAAATGTTCAAGCAGGTTTTTTGACGAAAGATTTTGCGAAAGGTAGCGCATTTCTTTGACGACGTCGTCTTCGTCAGGCGATTCTTCGACAGAAATGGGCGCAGCACCGACTTCGATTTTACCAAAGACATTCACAATGAGCACAGAGTGATGGGCCACCAATGCCCGGCCGCTTTCTGAGACGATATTGGGCTCAGGCACTTCTTCAGCCTGGCAGATTTCTTGAATTGAATAAACCACATCACTTACGTATTCGTGAAGCGAGTAATTGATGGAGCTTTCAAAGTTGGTCCGTGAGCCATCGTAGTCCACTCCGAGGCCACCACCGACGTCTAAAAACTCGAGGTTCAATCCCATTTTACGCAATTTTGCGTAGATGCGGGTTCCCTCTTTGACGGCGTCTTTCACTGTTTTGATATTGGTGATCTGTGACCCGATGTGGAAGTGCAAGAGCTTGAAGCTATCTTTGAGACCCTCTTGCTCAAGGATTTTTACGGCGTGGAGAAGCTCAGGAGTGGTGAGACCAAATTTTGCGAACTCTCCTCCACTGGACTCCCACTTTCCGCTTCCGCGTGAATAAAGTTTGCAGCGGATTCCGATTTGCGGAGTGACTCCCATTTCTTTCGCGATTGAAATGATGTGGGGAAGCTCTGAAAGTTTTTCAACGACAATAATGACTCGTTTGCCTAGTTTGATGCCCAGCAAGGCGGATTTAATGAAAGCGTAATCCTTATAGCCATTGCAGATGATGAGAGAACTGGGGGAGACGTTCATTGCAATGACAGCGGCTAGCTCGGCCTTTGAGCCCGCCTCGAGCCCGAAGTCATAGGGCCTGCCCGCATCCAGAATTTCCTCGACGACTTCGCGCATTTGGTTGACTTTGATGGGGTACACACCCTGATAGCGGCCTTTGTAATTGAATTCCGAGATTGATTTTCGAAATGCCTCATTTAACGCGACTACTCGATGGCGGATAATGTCCTGAAAGCGGATGAGCACAGGCAGGCCAAGTCCTTGTGAGCGGATTTCGTTCACGACGCTGAGTAGGTCCACGCCGGGGCCTTCGCCACGTTTGGGGTGAACCGTCAAATTGCCCGCCGGATTGATGCTGAAGTATTGGTCTCCCCATGCCTCGATATGGTAAAGCTTCATCGAGTCCGAAACACCCCACGTCCTCATTTCTCGACCTCCTCAGATTAACCTAAATGAATGCTCTCCTCTACCACCCTAGCCAGGTCTGAGCCAATTAAATCCACCAAGTGAATCCAGAGGATTGGAGGATGGATCCATGGTAGCTTATTTTTTGTTAAATATGAACAGCGGCGAAAAAACCGTCCTGCGTCTGGGATGGGTCAGTTTTCTGAATGATGTCGGCAGTGAAGTGATCGCCCGTTTGGTTCCTTTTTTTGTAACCGGCGTTCTAGGTGCGTCAATGAGCGCTGTCGGAGCCATTGAGGGAATTGCGGATGCCACTGCGACTTTGTTAAAACCCATTTTTGGAAGATTTTCGGATCAATTGGGTCGCCGAAAGCCCTTTGTTGTTTTAGGCTATTCACTCTCTGTTTTCGTTCGTCCTTTTCTGGCGATCAGTGGGAACTGGATTTTTGTCGCTTTTTTACGTTTTTTAGAC
>JAHFAC010000095.1 GCA_023250755.1 Bacteriovoracaceae bacterium
AAAGTTTAAAGGAGATCCCAATCGGCCGGTGGAGCAGGTGTCTTGGAATGATGTGCAGAAATTCATCAAACGACTCAACGAACTGGATCCCGAGCATGAGTATCGTTTACCGACTGAAGCCGAGTGGGAGGAGGCGGCGCGCGGAGGAACGGATACTGAGTATTTTTTTGGGGATAAGGCAGACGATCTCAAGAAATTCGGGTGGCACAATAAAAATTCTGGAGCCAATACGCAGCCGGTGGCATCACTTAGGCCCAATCCCTATGGGCTCTTTGATATGTCTGGGAATGTTTGGCAGTGGGTGAGTGACTGGGAATGGGGGGATGAGAGCTTACCTCGACATTCCGCGACAGACCCCCAGGGGCCTTCCAATGGCTCTTACCGCGTCTTCCGGGGCGGCGCTTGGAACGACGATGCTGTGTACTTGTATTCAGACAGGCGCTACTCCACCCGCCCCGACGTCCGCTCCCCGAATCATGGTTTCCGGTTAGTTAGGCAATTACGGCCCTAGGCAAAAAGTGATCTCCCTCCAGTGAGAGGGTCACGTTAAACTGATTTTGCCGAAAGTCGTTTAACGAACCCAAACCAGGAGGGAGATTTTATGTACGATCATTATGTTGCCGTAGATGGGTCGCAAAACACAATGGCTATTGCGCGCATGACGGGCGCTGCAAATAAGATTGCAGTGACAGAGGTTCCGACGAATATCAAGAATCTCCAAATTTATCTTTCGCAGCTTAAGGGTAAGAAAATTCTGACCGTTGAGGAATCCACACCATCGCAGTGGCTTTATACTGAACTGAGGTCCTGCGTCGATGAAATGATTGTCTGCGATCCGTATCGTAATCATCTTTTGTCGGAGGGGGCGAAGAATGACCGAATCGATGCCTCCAAGCTTGTGCAGCTCTTGCGAGGCGGTTTGCTCAAGCCCGTATGAGTTCATTTATTTAAGAAAGCTCGTCAGTGGTTACCAGGATCTAGTGAGCGCGGGGGTTAGATCCCGCAACCAGAGGGCGGCGCTTTACCGCGGTAAGGGCCAGCGATGGCAAACGGGGGATTCGCTTGAAGGAGCCGCAGAGGGTTTTGTTTTAGAGGGACTGGAGCGGAGCATTGAGTCTTACAAGAGCGAAAAAAAACGCTACGAAGGGGAGTTTGCGAGACTTGCCAAAAAACACCCACCCATCAGATTGCTAAAATCGATTCCTGGAATTGATGACATCAACGCAGTGAAAATCGTTGCGTACGTTGTTGATCCACGGCGTTTCAAAAAGATTGGCCATTTTTTGAGTTACTGTGGGCTGGTGAAACTTGAACGCTCCAGTGGCGGGAAGGTCTATCAGCGAAGGGCGTCGAGGTATTGTCGAACGCTGAAGACATTATTTAAGATGTCAGTTTTTTCAGTCATCGCGCAAGACAAACAAAATCCGCTTCAGGATTACTATCAATTTTTGCTTCATGAGAAGGGATTGGCGGACCACGATGCGCGCAGCGCGGTTGCTAGGAGAATCGCGACACTGGCATATGGGGTATTGAAGAGTACACAGAAGTTCAACCCGGAGAGGATAAAACCGACAGCAATCGATTAACGACCTTCAAGACCAATCATCCAGACGCCTCAAAATGTGATGAGTGGAAAATGGTCTTGGGGAGAGCGGAGAGAGTTCAAACGCAGGCGATAGCCCTACGCGAGTAAGAGGCTCAAGGTTCCGGTTAACCCCCGCTCTATTCCTAAAACTGATTATAGCCCTCCCCTGTTGAAAAGTTTTCCGGCATGGGAAGAGAGCTCAAATAGACGCATTCGGAATACAGAAAATAGAGAAACCGGGCCATCAACTAGGAAGCTGACGGGGTCAAAGGGAGACAGGTCTTTGAACATGCAATCTGGGCCTTAAGCGTGAAACAGCGCTGGGATTTTATTTTTTCACTTGCTTAATTGCCCATAGACGCCTCGTGAGGACACAGTAATTCTTGGCTCTCTTACCTTCTTTCCCTTGTCCCTGGCCCCGTCTAGTCCGACAGTGCGCGCGGAGCCGCCCGCGTGCGCCCGGTATGGGCAACAACTGGTTGGTGTAAACCCGACCTCAGCCCTGAAAGGAGGGAATGAGTAGGCAAAGCCAAGGGTGTCCGAAGAAACTGCGAATGAGCTACCCATAACGGATACACGGTTCAGTCGCAGCCGATGAGGAATCTGAAGAAAAGCCGAGCCAAAATCGCAGCCCAAACGAGAGTGAACCTCCTTAAGGCAGGCGTCCAGGGCAGAGTAGCGCGGATTACGAAAGCCCGAAGTCCTTTCCGTAGCGGACGACTGTATCGGTGGTGGGTAGGCGATGATTGAGTTGTTGTTCTTACCCGGGGAGGGGCTGCTGGCAACGAGGGACAGCGTAACTACGACGACTGATCTCCAAGCGACTCGAGCAATCGGGCCGCGAAGTTCCAGGAGTCTCCCGATGAAGCCGTAGTAGCCATGAAACCAGGAGCCGATGAGGATGTGGTGACGCATCTGAGGATAAAACTCTTGGAAAGAGACAGGAAGTCAAAGGTGAAGGGTGGAACATGTGAACGAGGAGATGGAACTCAAACAATAACTATTGCTTCGAGACCAGACGCGTAAGCGTACTCGGATGGGTGGATGGCAATGTACAAGCCATTCAAACGCCGGAGGCGGTTGATGAAGAGGCGATACGAAATGAAAGTGAAATGAGTCAAGTCAACCTATTTAACTATCAGCAAAATCTGTTCGAGAGGATCTGCACGATCGAAGCTCTGGAGCTGGCATTCAAAGCAGCCAAGAGAAACGGAGGTGCCCCCGGAGTCGATGGGGTCACGCTGGAAGAGTTCGAGAGCAGACTTCCCGAAGAGTTAAGCCGGCTCAAGAAAGATCTCGAGAGTTGGGCTTATGAACCAAGCCCTGTGCGAAGAGTAGAAATACCCAAGCCAGGCAACGCAGGAGTGAGGTTATTGGGAATTCCCACCATCCGGGATCGGGTTCTGCACGGAGCCATCAAAGCCGTATTGGAGCCGATCTTTGAGGAGGTATTTTCCAATCATAGCTATGGATTCAGACCAAGCCGTAACCAGAGACAGGCTGTCGAGGCAGCACAACGGATCGTGCAATCGGGTAAAGAACATGTGGTGGATATTGATCTATCCAAATTCTTTGACCGGATTCATCACGACCGTTTGATCTATCGATTGGGGTTTCAGGTCCAAGACAAGCGGGTTCTTCGCTTGATTGGTCTGACGCTGAGATCGGGAATCATGCACGACGGCGTGTTGAGTGTTCCGACGGAGGGTTCCGTTCAGGGAAGTCCGCTGAGCCCGTTGCTAAGCAACGTGGTTCTGGACGAACTGGATCAGGAGCTCGAACGCCGGGGGTTGGAATTCTGTCGGTTTGCCGATGATTGCAACATCTTCGTCAAATCCCAGAAAGCGGCGGAGCGGGTCATGCAAACGGTGAGCAAGTTTATCGAGAAGAAACTGAAACTCGTGGTGAATCGTGAGAAAAGCAAAGTGGCGCTTTCTAAAGGAGTCAAATTCCTGGGGATGACCATCATTGCTGGAGCGATTGCGATCTCAGCCAAGTCCATGGATAGAGCCATGGATAAGGTTAAAGAGCTGACACCGCGAGGAACCAGTCTGAGCATCGAACAGACGATCGAGAAGATCAACGGCTGGTATGTCGGGTGGGCCAACTACTACAAGATGACTCAGTACCCGATCCAGTTAGCGGCCATCGAGGCCCATCTGCGAAGAAGGCTCAGATGTCGGATTGTTTCCCAACAAAAGAAACGTCGGCATCTATTCGATAAACTGGTTAAACGAGGTGTGCCCCGGAGACTGGCGGCTAAGACTGCCTATTCAAACGACAAGGACTGGGCGCTCTCGCACAGCCGGGCCGTCCAACAGGCATTCTCCAACCGCTGGTTCATCCAAGAGCTAGGTCAGAAAATCATCTCTGACCGAAATCTCCCGCATTGGTTCAGTCTGAGAGTTTATATCAGGCTCACATGAAGAGCCGGATACGTGACCCGTATGTCCGGTTCCGTGGGAGGACGGCGCCCCTCATCGGGGCGCCTCCTACCCGAGCGTTTGAGTGGGATTCCGACCCCGGGGTAAATTGAGGTTGATCCCAAAACTAGATTGGCATAGGGGCGTTTTGCTCCCTGCTTATTTTTGGATTTCCACTGATTTTTTTAAATACATGAAATCATTAATTTTGGGTTGGATAAAATGCTAGAAATTTAGAAAAAACAGAGAAAATTTAGCAAAAATCGCTGAAAAAATGAAAAATTTTAGGAGATTTGGCCGGTCGGATTAAGCTGCCTTTTTCTCTTCGGTTTGTTTTTTTGTTTCTTGGATTTTTTTATTTTCTTCAATTTCTTTGAGTTTTTTTCTTAAAAAATCCATCGGAGTCATGCCTCCTAGTGAGGAGTGTGGTCTTAGCTCGTTGTATTCGGGCATCCAGACGGTTTTAAGCGCGTGATCCAGTGCCCTGTCGGTTACAAACCTGAATCGCGAATAGAAGCGCTCCTCGTCGGTTCTATGGCTTCTCTCGACCTTACCGTTGAGCTGAGGCGTCCTGACTTTGATCAGTCGATGGATTATCCCCAGTGCCTTGCACTCTTTTGTAAACAGAGCTTCGTCCGTTTCTCCCCTGGCGTAGGAGGCTATCGTTTGTTCGTTTTCTGGGAGTGTAAACTCCGTCCCGTGATCCGTCTGAGCGCGGACCACGGTGACACCGAGAGAGGCATAGAACTTCACTGCATTTTGAAGAAATTTACGGGCATTTTCAGCACTTTTGAACAGGTCGCCTGAGAGAAACCGTACCCGAGAACATTCGTCGATTGCCGTAAATTGAGTGAGCTTCTCCCCTGCCTCACCGTCCTTGGCGATGACCTTGGTGTCAATTTGAAGAAACCCAGGAGTTGCAATCTCATAACGAATCGTGTGTTCGTTCTTTTTCTGTCGTTTTTTTCTTGTCAACCCAAGACGTTTTCTTGTCCGGGCAATCCAACTCAAAGCCACGATATCGGGAGAGGGCTCGAGTATGAGCTTAGCCAGGACTTGGATGCGAGTAAGTCCGGGCTCTGTCTTGTTCAACTCCGTCAGGGCGCGCCCTAGCGACCCATCCAGATCTTTCTTGTTAGCGACACGCTTGGGAGCGCGAGACAGATCCCGTAATCCATCCAGGCCCAGAGCCTGAAAGCGGGCCTTCCACCGCCTCACCGACCTTTCCGGCACTCCCGACCGCAGCACGGCCGCCTGGGTCCCTTGACCGAGTGCGACACGGACGACAAAAACTCTTCGCTGGAACTTCTGCTCTGAACTGAGTATTTCTCTCTTGGACTGGCTCATACTTTGGCTCCCCTGTTAGTTTGTTGCTGTAAGAAACAACAGCTTAACTCGGGATCAGAAATGAGCCAGTCTTTTCCCTGACTTATTCCCTCCAACTATCCGGCCAAATCTCCTGAGAAAAAAAAAATGAGGTGTAAAATCCTTAATCACTTTCCTGCCTTTACTTCTGTCCAAACACGATCCCAAAGCGGGGTCGCATCCCCCAGGTCCTGCATCATCTCGGCCTTTGCGAGAACTTCAGCTGAAGGAAACAAAACTGGATTTGTCTGAAATTCCTTAGGAAGGAGAGCAAAAGCCTCCTGATTGGCTGGGGCAACAAAAACACTCATCACCGTAGAGACGTTGGACTTTGCCTCCAACATGAAATTAATAAACTCGTGTGCCTCTGTGGAGTGTAGCACGCCCCTCGGGATCACCAGGTTATCAATCCAAAGTGTGGCGCCCTCCTCAGGGATCACATATTCAATTTTTTTTCCACCCAACTTGGCCCGAGCTTGAAGTGCATCGCTCAGATAGGCATGGGCCACGGCAGTCTCACCCGCTACCAGAGGCATCATCGGCTCTGAAGTAAAGCCCTTGAGATGATCACGTGCTCTGAATAAAATCGCTTTGGCCTTTTGGAGATCCTCTGCCTTTCTGGTATTGAGAGACAGGCCCGCCATCTTAAGAGCTGCCCCGGTCGTCTCCCGCACATCATCCAGAAGCGTAAACTTCCCAGCCAAATCCGGATTATTAAAAAGGTTCTTCCACCCTTTCATTTCACCTTTATAGAGATCACGATTGACCGCAATCCCGGTAGTCCCCCAATCGTAGGGAACAGAAAATCGATTCTCCAAGTCATAGGGTTTTTTGAGAAACCTCGGATCCAGTGACTTAGAGTGAGGCAGTCTCGAATAGTCCAGTTCGCTCAGCAGGCCCAATTTAATCATGGCAAAAACCATGTAGTCAGACGGAACTACAACGTCATAGCCGGTCGCTCCCGCCTGGAGTTTAGCTAAAAGCTCTTCATTTGAGGAGTAATTTGAAATTTGGACCTTGATCCCCGTCTTTTTTTCAAACTCGGCTAACAACTCGGGCGAGGCGTAGTTTGACCAAATGGCTAAATTTACGATTTTCGGTGCCGTCTTGTTATGAGTGCAAGCCCCCAAGCCCAAGGACAAGAGCGCAACACCCAAGGCGAGGATTGACGCTGAAAGGACGAAAAATAAGCTGCGGTCTCGTTTTCTAGGAATCATGCTCGGGAGTTACAACTTTCAACCCGCTTGGACAAGAAAAAAACTGCCTAAAAACCGAAGCTCACTCCCGCTGTAACCAAAATACGACGGCTCTTTAAAGTCACGGTGTCCGTGGTATTAATATTTTTAAGTCCAAAAAGATAATTCAAATCCG
>JAHFAC010000096.1 GCA_023250755.1 Bacteriovoracaceae bacterium
AAATCCTCCTTATGTTTCCCGTAGCCGGACTGGCGTATGAATTCATCAAAGCGTGCGCTTTTCGCATGAATCAACCCATTTTTCGCGCCTTGATTTGGCCTGGGCTGGTACTTCAAAATTTAACCACACGAGAACCTGAGGATGATCAGCTGGAAATCGCGCTCGCTTCCTTACGGCAAGTACTCAAGCTCGAAAAAGGCACGCTCCCAATTAAAGGCGGAACCGAGGCAATCGAAGAAATGGAGATTGCCAATATCGGAGAACTTGGACGAGTTCAAGCTAGTTTAGCCGAGTTTCCTGAAGCATAGTGATCAAAACTCGGAGAGTTCATGTTTGATAAACTGGAATCCGTAGAAGCCCGCTTCCTTGAAATCGAAAGCCGACTGTCAGATCCCGCGCTTGCCGGTCAACCCACAGAATTCAGAAAATTATCACAAGAGCATGCGGGATTGATTGACTTAGTGAATGAATATCGCCGCTTTAGGAAAGTCCAAGCAGAAATCCAGGCAAATCAAGAGATCTTGAGTGGAAAGGATTCTGAACTTGCCTCCCTAGCAAAAGAAGAGCTCAAAACACTTCAAATGGATTCCGAAGACTCCACAAAAAAACTCCAGGTCCTTCTTTTACCAAAGGATCCCAACGACGAAAAAAACATTCTTCTTGAAATTCGTGCCGGAGCGGGGGGTGAAGAGGCCTCTCTATTTGTCGCTGAGCTTTTTCGCATGTATCAAAGATACTCTGAGCGCGAGGGCTGGAAAGTCGAAATTCTCTCCTCGAGCCCAACGGGACTGGGTGGACTCAAAGAAATTATCACAATGATCACAGGATCGTGCGTTTACAGCCGTTTGAAGTGGGAGGGAGGCGTCCACCGCGTCCAACGCGTGCCAGCTACTGAAGCTCAGGGCAGAATCCATACCTCGACAGTGACTGTAGCCGTCCTGCCTGAAGCAGAGGACGTGGATGTTTCGATTCAACCCACAGACCTTCGGATCGATGTTTTTCGCTCCGGTGGGGCCGGCGGACAAGGCGTCAATACGACAGACTCGGCAGTGCGCATCACGCATATTCCTTCGGGGCAGGTCGTTGTTTGCCAAGATGAACGCTCCCAACACAAAAATAAAGACAAAGCAATGAAGATTCTGCGTTCACGCTTGTTAGAGTTCGAGCGAGAGCGTGCGGCAAAAGAACATTCCGATGCTCGCAGAAGTATGGTCGGGACGGGGGATCGAAGTGAAAGAATCCGTACCTATAATTTTCCGCAAGGAAGGCTAACCGACCATCGGATCGGCCTCACCATTTACCAACTTCCCGAGGTAATGGAAGGTAAAATCGATGAAATCCTCTCCGCGCTTCAAGCTCACTACCAAATGGAAGCGCTGAAAGCAGAAGGATTTAGCAAATGAATGCGCTGAACAAATGCAAGGAAGCGCTCAGCCAAAGCACCTATCTTCTCCAAAGGGACTGCATCGACTCAGAAGCGGAGGTGATTGTTCAAAGTGCTTATCGTTTTACGACAGGAAAAAAACTCTCCCGTTTAGAGCTTTACTCCATCCCAAATCACGAATTCACAGAAGAGATCCTTTCACACATTCAATCTCTGACCAAATCCAGGGCATGCGGAGTACCGCTGCAACATCTCACCGGTGTTCAGAGCTTTTTTGAACATGAATATGAAATTAACTCAGATGCCCTCATCCCAAGGCCCGAAACTGAAATTCTGGTTCAAGAAGTTATTTTAAATCAAACAAATCCAATGCTGGGCCTAGAGCTTGGACTGGGAAGCGGGATCATCTCGATCGAACTGCTTCATCATTTCCCTCAACTCAAAATGCTCGCTTCAGAGCTCTCCGTAAAAGCTGCGGAACTCGCAACCCGAAATGCTGAGCGCATTTTAGGAAAGGGGGGGAACCAAGCAGGACGCCTTGAAATTATATCCATCGCTGAAGCCTATTTTGTACTCGAGCCCTTTCAAAAAATCCTCGTTGAAAAGAAAGCGGACCTGATCGTTAGCAATCCACCCTATCTTGCTAAAAACGACGAAATTGAAGAAGAAGTCTTAAATCATGAACCCCATTGCGCACTGTTCCCGCCAACGGACTCAGCCAATAATGAAGATGCTTTGTTCTTCTATCGAAAAATCGCACGTCAAGCCGTTGCCTTGCTCTCTTTCTCTGGCATGATTTATCTTGAAATTCCCTCGACACGAGCCGCTCAAATCGAATCCCTTTTTTTGAAAGAGGGTTGGCTCGTTGAAATCAAGAAAGATTTATCGAGTCGAGAACGCGTGCTGATCGCAAAGAGGAACCCAAGGAGAAACTATGGATAAGATGCGAATCAAAGGAGGAAAAACCTTGCGCGGCAAGGTTTCGGTCAGCGGCTCAAAAAATGCGGCATTGCCGATTTTATTTTCTTCACTGCTGACTGCAGAGCCTTGTGTGTTCAACCGTGTCCCTACGTTACAAGACATCAGAACAACCCTCAAACTGCTCAGCCAGCTGGGCGCCCATGTGAAATATAGCCCTGATCAACATAAAGTGGAGATCAGTGCAAAAAATATCACAAATCACGAAGCCTCATACGACCTCGTCCGCACCATGCGTGCCTCAGTCGTGGTCCTGGGACCACTGCTTGCCCGCTTTGGTAAAGCGAAAGTAAGTTTGCCTGGAGGATGTGCCATTGGCGCCAGGCCTATTAACTTCCATCTCGCTGCACTAGAAAAAATGGGGGCTCAAATTCAGCTTGAAGAAGGCTACGTGGTCGCATCCTGCGAGCGACTCAAAGGAGCTGCCATTACGTTTGAATTTCCGAGCGTCGGTGCCACCGAAAATCTTATGATGGCTGCCACCTTAGCTGATGGTGAAACAGTGCTTGAAAATTGCGCCAAAGAACCTGAAATAGTCGATCTCGCGCGAGCACTTCGTGCGATGGGAGCTCAAATCCAAGGTGATGGGACCGAAACTATTCGAGTTCAAGGAAAAAAATCTCTTCATGGATGCCACTACGAAGTAATGGGAGACCGAATTGAAGCGGGTACTTATTTAGCTGCCGCCTTTATCACCTGTGGAACCGTTGAAGTCATGGGACTGGAACCTGAATTTTTAGAGGCTGTCTTAGTAAAGTTTGAAGAAGCAGGCGCTTTGATCTCTCGCAATAAAAACAGCATCGCCCTCTCCTCATCACAACCTCCTCGCGGCACGGATATCACGACAGTTCCCTACCCAGGTTTTCCAACAGATATGCAGGCGCAATTCATGGCAATCATGGCAGTGGCCCAAGGCGCTTCGGTCATCACAGAGACTATTTTTGAAAATCGCTTCATGCATGTCCCAGAACTCATTCGTCTAGGAGCAGACATTACGATTCGAGGCAAGAGTGCACTGATTCGAGGGACAACTCCACTCATCGGTGCACCCTTAATGGCGACTGACCTCAGAGCGAGTGCCAGCTTGACTTTAGGCGGGCTTGTCGCTGAAGGCGAAACCTTAATCAATCGCATTTATCATTTAGACCGTGGCTATGAGCGAATGGAAGAAAAACTTCGCCAACTGGGTGCTGAGATAGAGCGAATTAAGTAAACGGCTCTTTCACTCTATAAAAATTTACTCGGCCTTTTCGTCAAACATTGTCCCCTTGCGAAATTTTGCCCCTTTTTTTTGCATTCGACTGGCTCTTCCGTAGGCGTGAGATCCAAACCATCTCACGAGAGAACCTCGCTGAAGCTGAAGGTAATTGATAATCTGAAGAAAAGCATTTGCAACACTAGTTGAAGATGACGATTCCACTAATCGCAATTGGGATTCCTTTTTCCCACTCAAAAAATCAGAAGAGATTCTCTCGTCTTTTTTATTTTCTGGTTTACTTTCCGGTTTCTTCTGTGGCCTCTTCTTGGGGCTATTTTCAGAATGACTTTCTCCTTCTTGGTGCCCAACAGTATGTTTTCCTTGCGTCTGTGAGGATGAAATAGGGGCAATAAATTTTGCTAATGCAGAGCCTACCCGTGGGAGCATTTGAATACCGTTCCTGCTTCTGCCGAGGGTAACGTGACCAATTGCGTCACGGTGAATTCTTAATCCACCTGTTTCTTTATCGGAATTCAGAAAAAAAACTTGAGATAAAAAATTGACCCAAGTCTTGACCCCAGTATAAGCCGATGTTATCTATTGATTTTATTAAAGAAAAATCACTTGAATTAAAACTGGGTATCCGAATCAATGGGTGATCTTTTTTCAAAATGCCATACTTTTGATGAGGCAAAACGTATTCAAGCAACAGGTCTTTATCCATTTTTTCGACCGATTCAATCAACCTGTGGTGCAGCCGTGGTAACCCATGGAAAGCGTCGCCTGATGATCGGCTCAAATAATTATTTAGGACTGACTCATCACCCCCGAGTAAAGGCCGCTGCAAAACGCGCTATTAGCCTTTATGGAACTGGGTGTACAGGTTCTCGCTTTTTGAACGGAAACCTGGCGATCCATGAAGAGTTGGAAATCCAGCTCGCCTGCTTTTTAAAACGAGAAGCCTGTCTTGTCTTTAGTACCGGTTTTCTAGCCAATCAAGGAACTCTTTCCTGCTTAATGAGCCGAAACGATGTGATTTACAGCGATCGAGAAAATCACGCATCCATTATTGAAGGAACGCGAATGTCCATCGGCGATACGATCAAATTTAAGCATAACGATATGGAAGACCTCGAGCGCGTCCTAACCCAAACACGTGGAAAATATGAGGGTGCACTCATCGTCGCTGACGGGGTTTTTTCGATGTCAGGGGACATCTTAGCTCTTCCTAAAGTAGCGGAATTGGCGCGCAAGCATTGCTGCAGATTTTATGTTGATGATGCCCACGCACTGGGTGTTCTCGGTCCACAGGGACAGGGCACAGAATTTCATTTCAACATGCCCAAAACAGCAGATTTGGTTATGGGTACCTTCTCAAAATCCTTTGCATCAATCGGAGGCTTTGTTGCTGGCGACACTGATGTCATTCATTACATCAAACACAAAGCCCGGCCCTTTATATTTAGTGCTGCAATGCCTCCCGCAGCTGTAGCAACTGTTCTCGAATGCTTAAAAGTGATTGAAGAAGAGCCCGAGCATCTTCAAAATCTCTGGAAAAACGCAAAAAAAATGCAAAGGTCACTCAATCAAATGGGCTATAATACTCTTAATAGTCAAACCCCCATTATTCCACTCTTGATTGGTAATGATTTACTGGCTTTCGCCTTCACTCAAAAACTTTATGAAAAAGGTATTTTTGCAACTCCAGTAGTAAAGCCCGCCGTCCCAGAAGGATGCGCACTCATCCGAACCAGTTACATGGCCTCGCACACCAACGATGATCTTGACTATGCTCTCGGGGTACTAGAAGATTTGGGTAAAGAATTTGGCATCCTCAGTGACCAAAGTCGCCAAGATGAGATTGCATCCCTGGCCCAGGTTCACTTTGGAACAAAAATCACAGGGAGAGAAAACCATGTACCAGCTCAAATCTATTGAAAAATCCTCCGAGTGGTCAGACTTTATCAATCTTCCTTGGGATATTTACGCTGGAGACCCGCACTGGGTGCCTCCTTTACGCGTCGCTGTTCGAGATATCCTGAATACTGAAAAAAATCCTTTCTTCAAACATGCAGAAATTTTTCCTTTGCTCGCCTACAAAGACGGATGCTGTGTTGGTCGAATTGCGGGAATTATCGACCAAAATCATAATAAATTTCACAATGAAAAAACTGCATTCTTTGGTTTTTTTGAGTGCATCAACGACCAAGCCTTGACTAACCAACTCTTGGACAAGGTTGCAAACTGGGCAAAATCCAAAGGGATGACGGTGCTTCGCGGCCCCATGAATCCCAGCACCAATCACGAATGCGGCCTGCTCATCGAGGGCTTTGCCGATTCGCCCACCTTCATGAACACTTATAATCCCCCCTACTATGCAATACTGCTCGAAACCTGGGGACTGACTAAAGCCAAAGATCTGTTCGCTTATGAGCTGGACAGTCGACAAGCCCAGTTTTCTGAAAAGCTCCTCGCACGGGCCGAGCAACTCAGGCAAACCGGACAGGTCACTTTTCGAACGATCAACATGAATGATTTTAACGGTGAGGTTGAGCGGATTCTTGAAGTTTATAATGACGCTTGGGAATCCAATTGGGGCTTTGTTCCTATGGAGCCCGAAGAGTTTAGGCATATGGCTAAAGAAATGCGTGGAATCCTTGATCCCGAGCTTCTTTTAATTGCTGAGGTAAAAGGAAAAATCGCCGGATTCGCGCTGACCATTCCCGACCTGAATCAAGTTTTCAAAAAAGTACGGAGTGGAAAATTATTTCCCATAGGACTCATCAAACTGCTTTGGCACCTCCGGGGACCTGGCAAACGAAAAACCATCAACCGCTGTCGAATTCTCACCTTGGGAATCAAAAAAGAATACCAACCCGTTGGCATTGGCCCCCTCCTCTATACAGAATACCTCCGACGCGGACCTCAACTTGGATATCCGATAGGAGAAGCCTCTTGGGTTTTGGAAGATAACATCCCGATGAACAAAGCACTCCAGGCAATGGGAGCACATCGCTCTAAAACTTATCGAATCTACGACAGGCCGCTCGAGCTCCCATGAGAATACTGGGTGTTGATCCAGGCTCCAGACTGACCGGTTATGGCTGTATTGATTTGATTGGCAACCAACT
>JAHFAC010000097.1 GCA_023250755.1 Bacteriovoracaceae bacterium
TTTGGAAATCTTGGCTGTAATTACAAGTGGAATCAGCCTCAACTATCCCATCACAATTCGTGAAGGCGAGAATATCTTCGAGATCGGATCAGATCTTGAATCTAAAAAGCTCGTGGAGAAGGAGCGGTTTTTAAGTCTATGCAGGGATCCTAAGTTCATCCAAAGCTTGGGATTAGGTGCCTCACCTCCCTCCTCTTTGGAGGGATATCTTTTTCCAGATACTTATTTTCTGAATCGTTCGATGAGCGTTCAGGATATTCTACATCAAATGGTGAAGAAGTTTCAGGCGACCTGGGGACAAGACCTAGAAGAGCGCGCCCGCGGATTGGGTTTGAATCAACATCAAGCGATTACTTTAGCCTCTATGATTGAAAAAGAGACGGGAGCCGGTCAGGAGCGTCCCCTGATCAGCTCGGTGTTTCATAACCGATTGCGCAAACGGATGCGTCTTCAGAGTGATCCCACCACTGTTTATGGAATTTGGGAGAGATTTGACGGAAATCTTCGAAAAGCAGATCTTGAGTCGAAGACCCCATATAATACCTATAGCGTTACTGGCTTGCCGATTGGGCCAATTGGTAATCCAGGAAAAGAAGCGATTCATGCTGCGCTTTATCCTGCAAACAGCGATTTTTTATTTTTTGTCTCACACAATGACGGAACTCATCAGTTCTCACGGACCTATGAAGACCACGTTTTGGCTGTACGGCAGTTTCAACTGGATCCAAAAGCGCGAGAGGGCAAAAGTTGGCGTGATTTGAGCCGGGTGCAAAATCAGAAGAAGTGAGTCATCAATGGAGCAAGCAAGGCAAAAGCGGATTTCGATAGGTATTTTCAATTCCAATCAACCATTCTTTGAGTTTCAAGGCGGGATGTTGGGGGTCTTTTTTGCCCATAAAGCCGCCCATACCAGTTTTTGAAACTACGCGATGACAAGGGATTAAAATGGGTAATGGATTTTTTCGAAGGACTTGCCCCACGGCACGTGTGGCCCTGGGTTTGCCGGCCTTCCATGCTAACCAGGCATAGGTTCGGGTTTCACCATGAGGAATCGTGAGTAAAGATTTAAAGACACGTTGTTGAAATTCAGTCCAGCTTGGATCGGCCAGGATTTCCCAGGGTAGAAGTGCCAGGGGCTCGCCAAAGCAAAAATAGTTGCAGAGTTGTTGGACAAGATTCCAGAGATGGGAGGGGAGAGGGGCGAACCTGGCGTTAGGATAAGGGGAAGAAAAAGTGTTTTGAGGAGGAATCCAATGAATCCCAGTGAGGCGTTCTTGCTCATTCCAGATCAGGGCGATTCCGCCCATGCTTGTTTGAAATTCAAAATAATTCACTGCGGATCTCGTATTCTTTCTGGCACAGCGACTCCTTGGTGACTCTGTCATTCCTACCGTTGAGTTTCAATGGGATTATGTTACTTCAGATTTTATGCAACAAAATTTACTGGATTATTTTTTGAGTTTGCTGAAAGAGTGGGCGTCCCCTTTGGGGGTTCTTGCGCTGACCTTTTTGGGTACGAAGTTTGTCCGGGTACTCATAAAAAGGATAGGACGTTGGCAACGTTTTTCATTTTTAGAGCGGCTCGCACCTTCGCTCTCTAATGTTCTTTATCTCTTTGGTTTTCGCATTTTTGGCGAAATTGCTCCGCTCCATCCCCGGGTTGCAGCACGGTTGGAGGACGCCGTCTATGTTTTAGGTGTTTTTGTCGTGGTTGGATTGATTCGTCGCTCAGCGCTATCGATGATTGAATGGGGCACTTGGAGAGTCAATCCATCTCCAGCCATGCAGCAGGGATTTTTGCCGTTGATCCAAAACCTGATCACGCTCTTTGTTTTTCTCATGACTGGCATCATGATTCTGAAACATTTCAATTACGATGTGATGGCGCTCTTAACGGCATTGGGAGTGGGTTCTTTAGCCGTGGGTCTTGCTGCAAAAGAGACGCTTTCAAATATGATCTCTGGCTTTACTTTGATCATTGACCGTAATCTCAGCCCTGGAGACCGAATCAATCTTGGAGGTTATTCGGGTGAAGTTGGAACGATGGGGCTTCGAAGCACCCGAATTCGTCTGGATGATGGGAACACTTTAATTGTTCCAAACTCAGAGTTGGTCAATACAAAAATTTTGAATCTTTCTCAGCCCACGCGAGCGATGATTTGTGACGTGAATTTAAAATTTTCGCTGGATATTCCTTTTCAACAAATTAAGGTGGTTTGCTTCTCAGTGATGGACGAAGTTGCGAAAACACAAAAGGAGCGCCCGCGGAGTGTTCATCTGTCAGCATTAGTGGAAGGGCAGCAGATGATTCACGTAAGTTTTTGGGTCCCCGAAGCGGCAATGATCAACTCGGCAATTTCAGAATTTCATGAAAAATTACTCCTCTCCTTGGCAGAAAAGCAGCTCGGTACCGCGCGGTGTTTCGGCCCAGTGCGCCAGCCTGATGCAGCAAAAGACTAATGTTTCCGCTTGTTTATCTTTTCTGTCAGAAGTAACCTCAGCGCCTAATTTTTAAGTCATCACCAGTGAAATTGTGCCTCATAAGGGAGTTCATCGAGTGAGTTCATATGTAGTACTTGCTAGAAAATGGCGACCCACCCAGTTTGCAGACATCGTTGGTCAGGGGGCGGTGGTGCGCACATTAATGAATGCCATTCGATCCAATCGAATCCATCAGGCTTATTTGCTTACGGGTTCTCGCGGAATCGGAAAAACTTCGATTGCACGGATTTTTGCCAAAGCAGTGCGATGCGAGAAGTTAAATTTAGAATCAGGAGATTCACAAGTCCGCTCTTGTGACGATTGTCCCAGCTGTCGAGAGATAGCCGGAAGCAATAGCGTTGATGTGATTGAGATCGATGGGGCGTCTAATAATGGAGTCGATGCAGTTCGTGAGATCCGTGAAAACGCGAAATTCCTTCCGGCAGTTGGAAAGCGTAAAATTTACATCATTGACGAAGTGCACATGCTCACCACTGCGGCCTTTAATGCGCTTTTAAAAACGCTCGAAGAACCGCCCCCTCACGTGATTTTTATTTTTGCGACAACAGAGCCTCATAAAATTCCGGCCACGATTCTTTCGCGATGTCAGAGATTTGATCTCAAGCGAGTGACAGTGGCGCAAATTCAGGCTCGGCTTTTAGAAGTGACTCAGAAAGAAGTGATTGACGCTGAGTTGGGAGCGCTTGCATTGATTGCTCGTGCTGCCGAAGGCAGTATGCGCGATGCGCTTTCGTTGCTGGATCAAGTTGTGGCCTTCTCGGCCGGAAAGGTCACCGCACCGTCGGTTCGTGAGAGTATTGGATTGATTGAGGGGCAAACGCTCAGTGGGATTCTCAAAGGGATTCTTGGACGCAAACCGCTCGAAGCATTACCCTGGGTCGATCAAGCGTATCAAAATGGGCACGATCTCAGGGTGCTTACGCGAGGGCTAATTGATTTTCTTCATGGGGTGATTTTAGCGCAGGTCGGAGCATCTTGTCCGCCCACATTGGAGCTTTCAGGAGAAGAGTGGAAGGATCTTCAGTCTTTGGCTACGTTGCGTCCATTGGAGGAGTTAGAACTCATTTTTCAGATTTTTCATCATGGAGTGGATTCGATCGCGAGATCACCCCAACCCAAGATTGTTCTCGATATTCTAATCATTAAATCAGCGACGGCTGAGATGCTGGTCCCTGTAAGTGAGATTTCTGTTTCGACAGCGAAGTCAGGTTCAGGAGCAGGCCCCAGTGGCCAGCCCAAGGCTTCATCATTAAATCCGAGTTTAGGAGAAAAACTTGCTGCGCCTACGGGAGCGCAAACAGGGGTTCAGTCGCAGCCTTTACAGGCACAGCTCACTTGGGAAGGATTTATTGCCCATGTTCGGCAGACTCGGCCTTTACTCGCTTCTATTTTGGAGCACGGAAGTTGTGATCAGATGCAGAGCGAAGATCAAGTGCTCACTATAAATTTTGGCTCGGAAGATGCGTACTTTTGTGAACAGCTTCAGTCGCGAGTCTACAGTGAGCAATTAGGTTTGCTTAGCAAGGAGTATTTGAGGCGTTCTGTTCGTCTTCAGATTGAACAAAGGGAATCCACAGCCGATAGCGTTGAAAGTGTAGCAGCCCGTAAAGAGCGCGAGCTGCGTGAAAAACAAGGTGCAGCCCGATTGGCTGTGCAGAACCATCCGATTATTCGCGAAGCGAAGTCTTTGTTCGGGGCAGAATTGGGACCGATTGAACTGACAGAATCTGTAGGAGAGATGGCAAAAAATGCTTAGTTCGAATTCTTCTCAAGCGGGGCTTCAAACACGGTCTCAGAGATTCAATCAGGCACAAGATCCAGTTTCGAAACTCGTGTTTGAGCTTTCAAAGCTTCCAGGCATCGGTGAAAAAACGGCTACCAGACTTGCCTATTTTATTTTAAAGCAAGACGCAGAATATGCCAGGGCGTTAGCGTCAGCCCTTGTGAATGCAAAAGAAAAAATTGGGCTATGTAGTCGTTGTTTTACTTTTACGGATTCAGATCCTTGTCGTGTTTGTTCAGATTCTAGACGAGAGAGCAGCCTGCTGTGCGTTGTTGAGAGGCCTTCGGATGTTTTTTCTATTGAGCAAACTGCAGTATTTCGAGGTTTTTATCACGTGCTTCATGGCGTACTTTCACCCCTTGAAGGGATTGGTCCTGATGAATTAAAAATTCGAGAACTTTTGAGCCGGATTGAACAAAGCGCCGGCTTTGTTCATGAGGTGATCTTGGCAACCAATCCGAGTGTTGAGGGGGAGACGACGGCTCTTTATTTAGCTCGTCAACTTCGGCCACTTGGGGTTCGAGTGACTCAACTTGCCCATGGAATTCCGGTGGGAGGCATGATCGAATACACAGATCGACAGACGATTGGCAAAGCAATGGAAAACCGCATGGAGATCAGTTGAGTGAGCTTTATCAACTATGTGACCAAAGAGGTTAATTGTAAGATTATCTATTTTGGCACCGGCCTGAGCGGCAAGACTACGAATGTCCAGTATGTTTACGAACAAACTCACCAAGATTCACGCGGAAAACTAGTGACCCTGAGCACTGAAAATGAGCGCACTCTGTTTTTTGATTTTCTTCCGCTTTCAATTGGCGAGGTCCGCGGTTACAGAACGCGGTTTCATCTTTATACGGTACCTGGTCAGACGTTTTATGAGACCTCGCAACAATTCATTCTCAAGGGAGTCGATGGGGTGGTGTTCGTGGTTGATAGTTTGTCGGAGCGGATGGATGCGAATATCGAGAGTTTTGAATTTTTGGAGAAGAGCCTGGATGTTCAGGGCTATGACATCAACAAGATCCCACTTGTTCTGCAGTACAACAAGCGGGACCTGCAAGGAGCCGTGTCTCTCAAGGAACTTGAGGCAACCTTTAATCCGATGAAGCGTCCGTCCTTCGAGGCGGTTGCTAATCGCGGTCAAGGCGTCATGGAAACTTTGCAGGAAATCAGCCAGTGGGTCATTCGTGAACTCAAAGGGGGGGGATAATGAAGAAAGAAGCACTCAAGAAGTTCAAACGGGTTTTTGAAATGCAGCGGAGGAATATTCTTTTCAATGATCGTATCGTGCGAGAGGATTTCAGCGTTTGTTCGGATGACCGCTTTGATGAGGTTGATCAGGCGGCGACAGATATCGAGCAATCCATGAGAATGCGCCTCTGTAATCGAGAGATTCTCTATTTGAAAAAAGTCGAAGAGGCTTTGCGTCGAATCGAAGAGGGTACTTTTGGTGAGTGCGACGAATGCGGCGAAGAAATCGAGCGGCGTCGCCTAGAGGCCCGACCCACTGCCACGCTCTGCGTGTCCTGTAAAGAAGAGCAAGAGCGTCGCGAGATTCTGACGGCGGCCGGAAGACAACACAAAAGCTTGGGTGAAGCCTTTTCTAAAAAATTAGCTTGACCCGCGTTACTGAAAAAACAGTTTGTTCCTGGCTCTCACTGATCCCGATTGGCATAGTCTGGTTTGGCGTGATCTATTTTCTGGCACCTCATCTTGTGCCGTTGGTCGAGCACTATCCCCAGGCAAGCCAAGTATTTCTCAAAAGGAGCTTAATCGATTGTAGGCCGGAGCCCCTTGAGCACCTTCGATATATTCTCACAATCTTGCTCATCCCTTTGTTGTTTGTGATTTTTATGACGGTCTATCCGCATATGAAACGGCTTGGGAATTTTGGAGTGAATCTCGTTCTTTTACTGCAAAGCTTGCTTCTTGGCTTTGCTGTTTTTCTTGGTATTTATCAGAACCGGTATGTCCATGCCTATTTCTCTGGTTTTTACTATATTAATACGGCGTTCTGTTTGGGATTGTTTTTTCTACTGCGCTGGGGAATGCGAAAGGGAAAACTAGATTTTCGGCGTCACTTTGCCGCATCCAGTTTTAAGTCCATCGTACCCATATTCATTTTAATTTATACTGCAATACGCCTTTTGCCCTCACTCTTCACAGACGGAAATTTTAGCGAAGCCTACGGAACCGTTAGCTACCACCTGCCCTTCACGATGAACGAGTTCGCAGCAGTCTTGAATGGACGGACCCCAGACGTCGATTTTTTCCCGCAATATCAAACTTTAACGCCTTACCTGCTTATGCCGTTTTTCAAAGTGCTCGGTATTTCTATCACCAGTTATACGGCGGCCATGGCTTTTCTCTCTCTTTTTGGCTTTTTTTTGCTATTTCTTGT
>JAHFAC010000098.1 GCA_023250755.1 Bacteriovoracaceae bacterium
GATTCTTTCTCTAGCGCTTGATTTGATGAAAAAATTTGGAGGAGAAAAATTTGTTTCCATTCGCGTGAATAGTCGGCATTTAGTCGATTTTTTCTTTACTTCGCGGCTTGGGCTTGCTGCTGAGGCGGGTTTACGGCTTTCAAAGGCGGTGGATGCACGAGCGAAGATTGGCGAAGATGCTTATTCCAAGTGGTTGGCTGATTTAGGTTTGAGCCAGAACCAACGTGAGGAGATGGAGCGATTTTTCAAAGCGCCTTATGAGGAGATTGCCAGGAGCTGTCCTTGTCGAGGGATTGATGAGCTATCAGGTCTTTTTAGTCTTTTGAAAGAATCCGGCATTCAAGACCAGGTGGTTTTCGATCCTACGATCATGAGAGGAATGAATTATTATACTGGGACGGTGTTTGAAATTTACGATACTTCTCCCGAGAATCGCCGAGCCATGTTCGGGGGCGGTCGTTATGATAACTTGATTGGACTTTTTGGAAACGCCAAGCTTTCTGGTATCGGGTTTGGGATGGGTGATGTCACGTTTCGGGATTTTCTTGAAGTTCATCATCTGCTCCCGGACTTTGGATCATTTGTAGACGTGTTTGTTTCTCTGCCTAAACTTGAGATGCGTGCTCAGGCTGAAGAAATCACCCGCGCGATTCGGTCCAAAAATCTGCGTGTGATGACGCCGCTTGAGGCAGGGGGTTTTGGTGTTCAGCTTAAGTCGGCTTCTAAGCATGGAGCGCGACTTGTGGTGCTGCTCGGGGACGCGGAGTTAGCGCAGGGACAGGTTTTAGTTAAGGAACTCGCAAGCGGTGAGCAGAGCGTCGTTCCTGTGGGAGAGGTGCCCGAATGGATTGCGCGAAATCTTGTTGCAAAATCTATCGAAAAAGTTGGAGGTAAAGTATGAATTCTATTCCTGTGCGACGAGTCAAGCCGGATGCAATTCTTCCTACTCGTGCGCATCCCGATGATGCGGGACTGGATGTTTATTGTTTGGAGGATGTTTTATTGGGGCCTCGAAGCGGCAAGGCCGTTCCTACTGGAATTGCAATGGGCCTTCCAGAGGGTTTTGTTGGATTGGTTGCCGATCGTTCTTCACTTGCTAAGAAGGGTTTAAAATGTGCTGGGGGTATCATTGATGCTGGTTATCGAGGAGAGATTCACGTCATTGTCTGGAATATTTCTGGAGAGCAGCTTCTGGTCAAACGGGGCGAACGGATTGCGCAAATTTTGATTTTGCCGATTGCTACGCCAGCAGTGTGCGAAGTGAGTACCTTGGATGATACGCATCGTGGTGAAAAGGGTTTTGGAAGCACCGGGAAGTAAAAAGGTGTGGCCCGAAGGGCGAACCTGTTAACCTTCAGGCCACGGTGTGGGACACCCGTCCCACGCCTGAGAGCCCCTGCAATGGTTAGACCGATGGGGAGCTATCTCAACTCCGTGATGTATGTGATTTGCTCTGTGGACGATCCGATCCATCTTTTTGCATCCTGAGTTGCTTCTTGCGTTGTCTCTTGAGCATCTTTATGAGCGAATTCTCGATGGGCCATCATCACAGGATCAGCAGAGTGGGCATGGAGTTGCAGAGTATGGGGTGCCTGAAAAAGCAGAGTCAGGCTTGCTGTGATTCCCACTAACCCGGTCCAGATCATCTGAGTTTCTCGGCAATTTGAATAGGACATAACACCACATCCCCCTGTCTAGGGTAATGCAAGTTTCATGCAATGAGTTGGCTTGCTTAGCCAAGCATTGAGGCCTGTTTACAATCGCAAAATTAACTGGTCTCCCGCCTTTCCTTTGATAGGTTAAACTGCAGAATGCCATGTAGAATAGAAGATAAGAGCACACTCCAAACAGCTTCGACAGCGTGGGCCTTGTTTATGGCGGAGAGTTTTTCAGGCCAAGGGAAGGCGATTCTTTCTATTCACCAGAGGGTCCATTGGACGGTTCGTCATCGAGAGGATGAAAAGACGCTCGGTCGTCTTTGTGAAGAAGAGATTCGAACTGCATTAGTTTCTACAGGAATTCCACCCGAGTGGATCCAAACGAGTCTGACTCACAGTGCAGGTTGTGTTTTAGCAATTGGTTACGGAGGTCAGCACGTCCTGCGTGTCGGAGTAGATCTTGAGTCCGCCATTCGCAAGGTGAAGGCTGGGATAATGGATCGCGTTGTTAGTCCGCAAGAGCGGGGCTTTAAATTAGAATTTCTCGATTATTGGGTGATTAAGGAGGCCTGTTACAAGGCGAACCCGGATTCAGCAGGAACGGTGGTTTCTGATTATCAAATAGTGGCTTTTGACCCAATCCTCCTTCGAGGAGAGGTGAGAGGGAGAATGGGGGCAGTATGGCCTCTCTTGCGATTTCAGCTTTGCCGTGTGGGCGGATGGAGAGTGGCTTTTGCGTTTAGCCAATCCTCTGGTAATCTTTAACGAGTAACCTCTTTAAAGCAATGGGCCATTATGGATCATGAGCATCACCACCTGGGGCATTCAGATTTAGTTGAAGGAATTTCGCGAGATCGTATTCCGATTGTTCTTGGGCGTGCCCTTTTGATCACACTGGTTTTTATGATTGTGGAGCTGGTGGGAGGATATTTTTCAAACAGCCTGGCTCTGATTTCGGATGCAGCTCATATGTTGACAGATATTGGGGCCATATTGCTCAGCCTCTTTGCCTATTGGATGTCAAAGCGTCCATCGACACCCAGTATGAGCTTTGGCTATCACCGTGTCGAGATTTTAGGGGCACTGACCAGTGGCCTTGCAATCTGGCTTATTTCAGGTGTTCTGACTTTTGAGGCGATTTTGAGGGTCAGTTCTCCCCCCGAGGTCAAGGGTTTCATCGTTTTTGGCGTGGCTTTAGCTGGTCTTGGGGCCAATTTGCTGAGCATGAGAATGCTTCACTCTGCAAAACAGACCAATATTAACGTACGAGCTGCGTATGTTCACTTATTGGCAGACTCGTTGGGGAGTGTTGGAGCTATTCTTGCGGGATTGGTGATTTGGCTTACTGGCTGGAGACTGGCTGATTTGGTTGCGACTTTTATTTTTGCAGGATTGATGTTGGTTGGCTCTTGGGCGCTGGTCAAAGAATCGGTCGGAATTTTGATGGAATCAAGTCCCTCGCATGTCGATCCAAAGAAGGTCAGACAGGGTCTTGAGGCTCTAGTGGGTGTTGAAGAGGTTCATGATCTCCATATTTGGTCGGTCTCGAGTGGTCGACTTGCTCTCAGTGTTCATTTGATCTCAAAAGATCCAGAAAAACTCCTCCACTCCGCCCATCACCTCCTTCATGAAAAATTTGGAATCATTCACACCACCATTCAAGTCGAGCACCCGGATGAGTTCAAGTCCGAGCGATGTTACGATTGCGGCTGAGCTCAGGGAGTGGTAGTGCTCTTACGGTGCGCCCGTAGCTCAGTTGGATAGAGTAGCTGGCTTCGAACCAGTTGGTCGGGAGTTCGAGTCTCTCCGGGCGCGCCATTATGGTCGTCCCCACCTTTTGGTAGCCGAGGTGAGTCAAAGGTTCTGGTTCTTCAGTATTTTTTCTTCTTTTCTAACATTTCTGTTTTTCAGTAATCCGAAATATTTTTTCTTCAATCCTTTTTGAATCAGTAGTTCTGTTTCACTAAGAAATGGGCGATTGAGCCACTCTAATAATGAATTCATTTCATCTGGAACAAATGATATTCCCAGCCCCGATCTGGGAAACCAGATTGGTATAGGACAATGACTTTTTCCCAAGACTCCGTAAAGCGTACTCCAGGGGTACTCTTCCACTTTATTGACAATTTTAGCCTTTATTGGATTTCTGTAAACGTACTTAAGAGCATGGGCATAGTAGAGCGAAGAGTGGATTAGCGACCAATGATAGGGGCCTCCAAAAATCCGTCCGGAACGTCCGGATAGGCGATTGATTGTCCGAGTTACGTCGCTCATGAAGGTGTTCATGACTTTACCAAGATCTTGCTCAGGGGTCGTAACCAAAAGGTGAAAGTGATTTGGCATTAAGACGAACGCATGAACCTTTATTCTAAAAA
The DNA here is from genome assembly GCA_023250755.1 of Bacteriovoracaceae bacterium. Classification (GTDB taxonomy): domain Bacteria; phylum Bdellovibrionota; class UBA1018; order UBA1018; family UBA1018; genus JAHFAC01. The sequence continues at coordinate 4,034 of JAHFAC010000098.1, forward strand.
GAATCGAGGCTAAGTAGCACTCGTCACTCATGATTTTCCAAATTGAATGGAGCTCTAGTGGGAATAACTCGCGGTTATTGCTACGGGCAGTGACATGATAGGGTAGGACGTTGGAGCGTTGTAAGTTCTTTCTAGGCATTTCCTCTATAGAGCAAAAGGTGGTCCCCACCTTTGCTCATAGACAGGGGCTCTTTTGATGGTTATTCTTATATATGAAAGAATAATCGCATATTTTTGACTAGGAACCCGCTTGAACCAGCTCAAAAGCTTCAAAGACATCCTGAGTCCGGTGAGCATGGGGATCTTTTCAACCTTCTTGATTCTTTTTCCAATTTTGCTTCGCCCCTCTCTTTTTGAATTCTTTATTTTGATCGTAGCCGACAGTTTAGCATTTATGGTGACCCAGATGGTCGACCAAAGGATTTATTTAAAGCTCAATCCTAAAGCGGCTTTATTTTTTCCAGATATCAAGACTGACGCCATTCAAGTCCTCAATGAAGAACAAAAGCTGGATTTTTTCAATTCACTAGCCGAATTTCCAAAAAAACGCGCTCGTTATGTAGCGACCATGACCTATTTTAAGGTGATCCCTGCATTTGTCGTGATCCTGTTTTTCTTTAAATATGACATTCCTCTTTGGCTACAGGCATTCAAGGCCGCTGGAATTACGCTTACAATCAACGCTTATTTTTATGGGGCAGTATTCATCGAAAGCCATGATTTGGCGTCTAGATTGATCGCAGATCTTCATCTAAAATTTGATTTTCAAAGGGTGTTTCGTCAAACCAATTTATCCTATAATAGAAAGGATTTCGAAACTCAGGAGCGGCTTGCTATTCTTTCGATCTGGACTTTCATGACCATTTTGCAGTGGGGGGTGGTGAGCAACCACAATGCAAATGGCCCTGTCTCACTGAGCTCTCAGGTGGTCGCCATTGGCTTGGTGGGGCTTACGCTGATTTCACGCATTTGGTACTTGGGAAGAAGGTATTTTTTTGGGGGCTTGGAGGGGTTGTTCAGGTTTTTTGAAGATTTTGACCCCAGCCGAGTGAGAAACAACCTCCCGCTCCATTCTGCATCGATTCTTTCGCACTTTGAGAGGATCATCAATTCATTGCTCGATCGCCTGAGGGCCTATGAGGCAGAGCTCACTCAGTGGATTTTTAAGCAAACTGAGGAGGGGCGCTACCGGGCTTTGGGAGAGGTGTCTGCCTTGGTTGTTCATGATCTGAGCGCCCCTTTGCATGTCATTCACTTTTGTACTGAACAGCTAAAAGAAAGCCCCGACTTGATTCGTGACCCAAGGTATCTTGAGAATCTTGCGGTCAATGGGGCCAGGTCTTTGGAACTCATCAACTCGCTAAAAGCTTACCTGAAGGACCCCAAATCCAAGCGTCAGGAGGTTTCAACGTGTTTTGAAGATGCCCATCGGCATGTGATGCGCTTGCTTGAGACCCGATTTTCTATGCAGGGATTCAACCAAATTATGATTAAGCTGGATCCTCGTTTAGGCCAAATCCATCTGAAGATCACCTCGGCGGATCTGATTCACGTCCTTTTGAACTTATATTCAAACAGTATTGAAAATTTGCTCAATCATTCGATTTCAGACCCTGAAATTAGGGTAAATTCAGCAGATGGCCCATTACAATCCGTGGCAGAAATAAAAATTTATGATAATGGAACGGGCTTGTGCCCTGAGAAATATGAGCATTTGACAGGTCTCATGTTTTTTCAGGGTAGCTCTGCCGATAAGCGAAGTAGCCTTGGTTTGCGGCTTATTCGTCGATTGGTGGAAGGAAATCAGGGCACCCTGGTCGTGCTTCAGCAACCCCCCGAGGCTCGAGGGACTTTGTTTTCTCTGAAACTGAATGTCGCGCCTCTGCCTCAGTAGTGTGGACTGTCACGAATAAATGTCCGGATTTATAGGGATAGAGAGGAAATTAAAATGAATGATAACGATCAACTCATTTGGATTCTCGAAGACGATCCCGGTTCTCAGTTTGTGTACGAAGAGATTTTGTGTATTCGCTATCAGGTTAGGTTTTTTTCCACCTTGAGCCTTTTAGAAAAGACACTTGCTTCAGAATCAGAGTCAAGGCCGCAGCTCTTGATTGCTGATTTGAGGCTTCCGGGTGAGTCTTTCCTTAGGTACTTGGGATCGGATCACCGAAAGCAGTTCCTGTCTTTTCCATTTTTAGTTGTTTCGTCGGTTGATGATTTAGATGCTTTGAGATTTTGTTTTGCTGAGGGTGCTTTGGACTATATTACAAAGCCTTTTGGCAAGGGAGAACTCATTGTAAAGGTTGAAAGAATTTTATCCAAAAAAGCCATGACTTCAGCTTCGTGCTCAAAAACAGACTTTATTGAGATTGACCCAATTTCTTTTACGATTAAGCGTGGTAAAAAAGCCTCCTCCCCTCTGACCTCTAGGGAGTTTCA
>JAHFAC010000099.1 GCA_023250755.1 Bacteriovoracaceae bacterium
GCAACAGTCCTTGGAGCAATGGACTTCCGTTTTCCACTTTTACGAATTTTTCGGGGCTGGGGAACCAATCCTTTTTTTCTGGAAAATCTATTTGGCTTTACCTTTGTCGAAGCTGCCTATTTTCCCACCGCTTCGCTTACTCTTCCTTCCATGGGAGCGGGGCTGCGTCTCGGTACTGAGTTTTTTTTGCGCGTCCCGCTTGACTTCTCCCTTGAATACCATCAAGGATTTCGTGAAGAATTTGGAGGCAAGGGCGAGCTCTTCTTTGGGGTAAATTTAAGATCTTTTGAATTTTGACAAATCAACTTGAAAGTAAACAAGGAGATTAATTTTGGAATCACACAATCAATTGCCAGTTCTTTTCCATAAAGCTTTTGTCGAGAAAAAAGCGCTCATCGTCGGTGTTGCTAATGAGCGCAGTCTTGCCTGGGCCATCGCGCAACAACTCCACCAAGGAGGGGCTGAGCTGGCTTTTACCTATCTCGGCGACGCTCTTGAGCGGCGCGTACGTCCCCTCGCTGAAAGCACGGGAGCACCCATCATTGAACCCTGCAATGTCGCGGATGATTTACAAATCAAAGGGCTCTTTTCTAAAATTCGTGAAAAGTGGAACACTCTTGATATTTTAATCCATTCAGTTGCCTTTGCAAATCGCGAGGATTTGGAGGGGCGATTCATTAACACCTCTCGCGAAGGATTTAGGGTCGCGCTTGACATCAGCGCCTACTCATTGATAGCCCTCGCTCGAGAAGCTGAACCGTTAATGACCCAACGAGAAGGTCAGGAGGGAGCAATTGTTACCCTCTCTTATTATGGTGGTGAAAAAGTGGTGCCCAACTACAACGTCATGGGTGTTGCCAAGGCCGCACTCGAATCCTCGGTACGCTATCTTGCCTATGATTTAGGGCAGAAAAAAATTCGGGTCAATGCGATTTCAGCCGGCCCGGTTAAAACTCTCGCCGCAGCAGGGATCAGAAATTTCAGAGAAATGCTCGCAAAGGCCGAAGAAAAAACACCCCTTCGCGAAAATATTTCAGCAGAGGATGTGGGGGCACTGGGCGCATTTCTTTGCAGCTCCGCTGCCAGACACATGACCGGCACCACTCTTTACCTCGACAGCGGCGCTCATATTATGGGATTTTAAAAGCAGGAAAAAACTGATGCTACTCACCGAACTCCATCGCCACTTAGACGTCTCAGTTCGAACTCCGACTCTGCTTAAGTTGGCTCAGGGACACGGACTTGAAGGAACGAGCACCAGCCTTGAGGAATTTAGTAAAAAGTTTTTACTCAAAAGACCGCTTTCTGATTTGAACTCTGTTCTCTCACAATTTAATCTCTTCCAAAAAGTTTTAGATCGCCCCGACATCCTGAAGCAGGTAGCTTTTGAGGCCATCGAAGACTGCTGGAACGAAGGAACTCGTCAAATCGAATTTCGCTTTGCCCCGAGCTTTCTTTGCGAAGAGAGTCACCTGAGTTGGGACGAGGCCCTCACCGCCTTTGAGCAAGGACGTGACCAAGCGCTGAAAAAATTTCCGGATATGCGGGTAGGCTTTATTTGTATCGTGGCAAGAAATTACGGCATTGATGAAGCTGAAAAAATTATTGCTTTTTTCTTAAAGAACCAAAAACGTTTTATCGGTCTCGACTTAGCTGGTGAAGAGCGTACTTATCCCTGCCGGCTTTTCGAAAAAGCATTCCTTCCCGCTTTGGCCGCTGGAGCAAAAGTGACCATTCATGCGGGAGAGGACTCAGGCCCAGAAAACATTTGGGAGGCCATCGAGCTTTTAGGTGCCCGGCGCATCGGCCATGGAATTAGCGCAGTAAAAGACCCTCTCTTACTCAAGTACCTAGCCCAACACCAAATTTGTCTTGAAATGTGCCCAACGAGCAATTGGATCACTGGAGCGACGCCTTCCCTAGCCCATCATCCCATCAAAGCTGTTTTACGCGCCGGCGCTCCGGTTTGCATTAATACGGATGATCCAGGAATCTTTGGAATTTCATTGCCTTATGAGCGAGAAATCTGCCACAGCCAAGTCGGTCTAAGCAAAGATGAGATTCATCAATGTGATCAATTTGCGGCTACAGCGAGCTTTCTCAACCCAGAAAAATCCTAAAGAAGCGCGCGCCACATTTTTTTAATTTTTCTCTTGCGGCTGGTTTTTTACGGGCGTATACAAGGCCCACAAGTTCCATGGGACCACCACTTCCCCCCACACACTGAAGCGGTCCCCGTGGCGATAAAGGACTCTGAGGCTCAATCCTCCGAGTCCTTTATTGTTTTAGGGGGATTGATTTTTTTAAAATTCACTAAAATTCGATGATTCTATCGAATAAAATCTGACTCACAAAGATTCTATAAAATTTGATAAAAACTGAACAACTGTGCGCTGTTATAAACATGAATTTTCTTGTTTTGTATATACTTTTACTGATTACCTGCAATTCAACTCAGCCACACCGAGTTGAATGTCGCCACTGTTCCATACGATTGCAGACTGAAGACTGGCCGGCTCATCCTTTGAAACCATCAGCTGGACAATATACCTCAACGTCCCCTCTCCCTGATGAATGGTATCCGAACGAAACAAGGCCTGTTTGCCATCTGACAGAGAGGGTAGCTTTTCCAGTTTTGCAGAAATCACAGCACTTCCTAAGAATAGATCCTTGATCTCAGAAAGATTAAGGTCCACCTTCAATGCATCCCCGATTTTTGGTTGAACAAATGTATAAAAACTTCCTGCAATCCGAACCACTCTACACGACAGAACTTGCGAAGGAACAATGTGGTTTTCGTTAGAAAATGAAAAATTACTCGATAAAACAACTAATGCCAGTAAAGCCAATCGAACAAACCCCATATAATCCTCCAAAATCAAGCCTCGTAATTGAGACAATTTTGCATTTGCACTTTTGAAAGGTAAGCCAATTTCTAAAAATTTTACAATTGATACTTCCAATGATGACCATAGGTGCAAACTATGACAAACGAGCGGGGGAAATGAATATTTTTATTCTTATTTACTTGATTTTAAACTTTTCTGGCGACTGTCACGCCATCACGCAATGGGATCATGACCGCTTCTACACGAAAATCTTTTTTGACGTGCTGGTTAAACGCCACAATCGCATGATCGGACTTGTCTTTGGGATCTAAAACTCTTCCTGTCCAAAGAACATTATCAGCCACGATCAATCCACCAGATCGGACTTTCGGAAGACACGCCTCCCAATAAGCAATGTAATTTTCCTTGTCGGCATCAAGAAAAACGAGATCAAATGGCCCTTGTAACGTCTCTAGAGTTTTAATCGCAGGCCCTAATCGAAGCTCAATTTTCTTTCCATGAGGACTCAGCCCCCAAAACTGTCGAGCAATCTCCGTCGAAGTAGGATCAATATCGCAAGTGACCAATCGTCCGTACTCACTCAGCCCTTCGGCCATCATGAGCGCGCTGTAGCCAGTAAAAGTTCCAATTTCTAAAACTTGTTTTGCCGCTATGAGCCTCACCAACATCTTGAGAAAAGCGCCCTCTAGATATCCCACCTGCATCTGTGGGATCGCCGTCTTCTCGTAAGTTTCTTTTTCCAATGCTTGAAGTAGCGAGGAAGGTTGACCCGTAGTATGTTTTTCACAGTACTGCTCAATTTTTTCAGATACAATGTGCATTAAATCCCTCCCCTTTACTATTGCTTGCTTTTCTTCAGATCTTGTTCAGGCATACTGTACCGGTGACAAGTCGTCAATCATTGGAACACTCCTGAGCATCACATGAAAATAGAACATCAACCCCAAACAATAAGTCATGTTCATGACTAGAAATACTAACTTCTCTCTTAATGGTACTGGTGCGCAAAGCGAAATCCCCACCCATCGTTTTAGAATTTTCCCATGAGTTCCAATTTCGAGTTCTTTCCAACGCTTCGGACCCATTCGACGCTGAACATAGGCGATTCCTTGAGCGTGTGCAAGCTTGCGACGAAGCACGTGAATCAATGATTTGGGATATTCGGTCCGGACCACAAGATCCTCTGCGACATGGATTTGCACTCCACGCACGCGAAGCCGACAGCCGAGATCCATATCATTTCCGTAAAGTGAAGAAGAAGAATCGAAAGGAGTCTCAGGTAATAAATTTTTCTGAATACCCAGATTCGGAAATGAGACGAACTTCGCCATTCCCCCGCGGGTTCTTGCGTGAGCTCTATACTGATCAATCAGGGACTCAAGTCTTGAATAAACTCCCTCCTTCGGATGCCCTCTTTCAATGGATTCGATTGGACCTGTTACCACTCCCAGTTTTTGGACCCGCTCATAGATCTGGGTAACCCACTCAAGTTCAACGACACAATCATCATCGGTGAAAATCAGCGTTTCATATTTTGCGCTCTGGATCGCATGAATCCGAGTAGGACGCATTCCAGTCGCACCAGGGTTTTGGATCAGCCGTACAAACGAAAAATTTTTTGAAAGCCTTTCTAAAAAACCATAAATCTTCAGATTCGCATTATTAGAAACACTTACATCTTGGCAAAGAACAAGCTCCTTAGCTCCACTGAACTTCTCTACTGAACGGCAGATGGATTCAAGCGACTCCTCCATAAATCGGGATTGGCGGCTGACTGGAACCAGAACGGACGCACCGACTGAAGTACCGGTAAATCTTTGCTGAACTCTCTCTTGAATACCCATTTTCAGAATATCACCTGCGAGACGTAGAATTTAACGCCGTTGCGCTACCAAAAGGTGGGGACGACTAAATTGGTGGCTTGGGGCGGAATTGAACCGTCGACACACGCCTTTTCAGGGCGCTGCTCTACCGACTGAGCTACCAAGCCTCCCATAATGATGGTTCTATGGCTATGCGATCTCATTAGAAAAGGCAACGACGTTTCGTATTCGATTTCTAAAATCTAGACTTCAGGCTCAGCTATTTTTGGAAGAGGAGCCTCAGGCTCTGCTGAATCATTAATTTCTGTCGTCGGTGGTATTTCTTCGGTTGAAGCACCCTCAGATTTTTCAAGCTGAAGAGGAGGAGTTTTCAATGCGATTGGATCTTTTTCAAGCGCAGACAAAATTTGCTCCAACTCCCTCACAGTATGGATCCGGTAATCATAAGCCCGACCGTGCTCTCGAATCAATCGATCAACAAGCTTCAATCGTTTTACAATCGGATCCACCTGATCAGCAGGGACTGGATCGAAAGCTTCTAAGCCTTTTTTTAATCCATTCGAAGAAATTTGATTTGGAGTGAATTGCTGCTGCATTTCTTTCATTTTTGTCTCAAGCTCTCTGATCTTTGCCTCCAGGCTCTCCTGAACGTGCACTATTTTCTTAGTGTTCTTGTCATGCGAAATGGGTTTGCCTTTTTTTGATCTATTAGAAAAGTTTTTTTCATCGGGGACATTGCTTTGGATCAGCGCTGTGGCACTAATTGGCTTGCGATCTGACAATTCGGCCTCCTCTTCCGTGGCCTGATAGACCTCTTGCTTCTTCTTTCCGGCATGGGCGGACATACTCAGTGACATACAAAAAACTGAAACAAAAAAAACATTCGCCTTCCTGCTATTTTTAAAATTCATGGCCCACCTCCGATAAAGCGTCGATTTTTCTTTAGTCACGCACTCAAATTTCCCAAATGAGTGCCTGACTAGAAGCATGTGAACTTAGCAAATAAAAGTATTTTTGTCAACTTTTTATTTATTATAACTATATGTAATTATTAAATTATAAATATATCTTAGTGGATATTTATGGGAGCACCCTGTATCCAAAAAGAATCAGATGCTGCCAATTCACAAAAATATTGCTTCATCCGTATCTGCTTAAAAACACATCCAGAAGTTGACAATTGCGCCCCTATGACCAATATACCTTCAGACTGTTTTAATGAACTAATTGAATTGGAGGATAGAAAACAATGAAAGTTCGACCATTACACGACCGCGTGTTGGTGAAGCGTTCTACAGAAGAAGAGCGCTCAAAAGGTGGAATCATTATTCCTGATACAGCGAAAGAAAAACCCATCCAGGGCGAAATCATCGCTGTGGGACAAGGCCGCGTAACCGAAGACGGAAAAATTCGTCCTTTGGATGTCAAATCAGGCGACCGTGTGCTCTTTGGAAAGTATGCAGGAACTGAAATCAAAATCGACGGCGATGAATTCCTCATGATGCGTGAGGAAGATATTCTCGGCGTCCTTGCTTAATAACCTGAAATTTAATTACTGAGGAGGTAATCATGTCAGCAAAAGAACTCCGTTTTTCGGAAGAAGCTCGTTCAGCCATTTTAAACGGCGTGAACATTCTTGCCGAAGCTGTAAAAGTCACCTTGGGCCCAAAAGGCCGCAATGTGGTAATCGAAAAATCATTTGGCGCCCCGACCATCACCAAGGACGGCGTCACTGTGGCCAAAGAGATTGAACTCTCTGATAAATTCGAAAACATGGGC
>JAHFAC010000100.1 GCA_023250755.1 Bacteriovoracaceae bacterium
AGCTGGACGGATGTGAAAGAGTTTATTCGAGAGCTTAATAAACAAGATCCCGATCACACGTATCGACTCCCCACTGAGGCCGAGTGGGAGGAAGCAGCCCGAGGAGGAACCGAAACGGAATATCCCTTTGGAAATGACGGAGGTCAGCTTAAAAAATACGGATGGTACCGTGAAAATTCAGGAGGTAAAACACAGCCTATAGCAGCCCTGAGGCCTAACCCCTATGAACTTCATGATACTTTGGGAAATGTTTGGGAGTGGGTGGAGGATCAGGATGGGGATCTGGCCCAGACTCCAGTAACGGACCCCCTAGGTGCTTTACAGGGTGCGAACCGGGTTATGCGAGGTGGTGGATGGGGCAACTACGCACCGCTTTTGTGCTCAAACGGCCGCAGCAAAAGCCCTCCCAGTAATCCCAATTTTGTTGTTGGCTTCCGGTTAGTAAGAACCCCAAAATAGTTCTTGGACTCAGATTGCATGAGGTGGACAGCTGTTCTTCGGTAATTCGTGACTGAAGACCCCATTCCCGGTACCTTCTAAGGCATGTCCCCCACCCCACAAGAAGCCGTAGGAACTCTCTTTTTTATTTTGGCTGTCCTCCATACATTCTTAGTTAAACGCCTTCAACACCTGTCGTTCCACCTTCTCGGAAAGGTGGAGTTCGTTTTTGTTTTTTGGGCGGGGATTTATGGACTCCTGCTCTTTCCGCTCATCGGTAGGGGAGAGACCGTATTGTTTTTTAGGCACTTGAGTTTTCGTGAGCCCCTTTTTGTTTTTGCAATGATGACAGTTTGTTCAACACGGCCCGTTCTTCATCTCTCAAGGGTTTTGATCCATAAGATCAGCACAACCCTTCCTCTGAAACCCTCTCTTGCCGAATATTTTTCACTTCTCACCCTAGGTCCCCTTCTCGGAAGCCTGATCACCGAACCCGCAGCCATCACCGTCACGGCACTCTTATTGCGAGATTCTTTTTTTCAACCTCGATTCTCGACTCGCTTCAAGTACATCACGCTGGCCCTCTTGCTCGTTAATATTTCCATTGGAGGTACGCTCACTCCCTTCGCCGCGCCCCCCCTAGTCATGGTCGCACGCTCTTGGGGATGGGATCTGGGCTGGACCTTTACTCATTTAGGATTGAAATCCGCCACGGCTGTGCTGATCAATACGGTTTTAGCGATTTTTTTTCTGCGGCGAGAACTCACGCAATCCCCGCCTTCCCACTTCTCTCATAAACTCAAAAACGCATGTCATTTTCAGGAAGGAATTGGAGTCGCTCTGTTTTTGTGCGGATTAGTCATACTTGGAGCCCCGCAACGGTGGTGGCTTGAGCCTCTGCTGGGCTCACTCAAAGAGACTTCTCTTTTTTTGGGCGCGACTTTTCTGACTGCATTCTTAGACAACGCAGCCCTGACTTATTTAGGCACGCAAGTCCAGGGATTGGCTGATTCATTGAAATACGCTCTCGTCGCAGGTGCCGTTGCAGGAGGAGGCCTCACCGTCATTGCAAACGCTCCCAACCCTGCTGCATTTGCCATCTTGAATGAAAAATTTGGCAAAGAAGGGATCAGCCCGCTCGGGCTTTTCGTAGCCGCCCTTCCCCCCACCCTGATTGCGATGCTCTGTCTCTGGGGATTTGCTTAGAGTGAGCGAAAGAAGGAGCATAGACTTTCGTTTCTCAGAGACAAATCCTTTGATGTTCTGCTAAGCCACAGAGCATGTGGCCTTCGTTTCAAACTCGCGTTTCTGGAAAATGGGTTCTCGCCGGAGAACATTCTGTACTCCACGGAGCAACCGCCATTGCGCTGCCCCACCCCGAGTTCACACTCAACCTCAGTTTTCAACCCAGCTCAACCGAACTCTCCGTTGAACCCAAGAGCTCTCACACCATGATTTCCGATCTTTTTCGCGCTGTAGAAGACGAGCGAGCCCTCGATGATCTGCCCATTTCTAAACCAGAAGGAACTCTCCACCTGAGCAGCACCATCCCGATGGGTGCAGGACTGGGGTCCTCCGCAGCGCTTTGCGTAGCACTCACCCGCTGGATGGCCGAACCCCTTTCGATTTCCTCTCAAGATTTTTTTGAATTCGCTCGCAGGCTGGAGCACCGCTTTCACGGACGATCCAGCGGAATGGATATCGCTGTGATTTTAGAGAATGAAGCAATCTCATTTAACCTTGAAAAGGGATCTCTCCCCCTAGGAATACGCACCCTCCCCCGCTTCACCTTTCATGACACGGGTTTGAGAAAACGGACCAGCGACGCTGTTTTTCAAGTTGAGAACTTCCGCGAAGAAAAACCTTGGCTCGCCTTGCAAACCGACGAAGCCATGAGCTCAGCAGCACGTTTTGGAATTGAGGGACTTGAGCGCTATCACCTAGGAGACGCTGACGCAGGACTTCGACTGATCGCAAACGCGATGAGCCAGGCACAGGAATGCTTTTATACCTGGGGATTGATTCCGCGTGAGATCAAAAACTTAGAAGAAGACCTCCGTGCTCAGGGTGCGCTTGGGGTCAAGATCACGGGCGCAGGGGGTGGAGGATTTCTTGTAGCCCTTTGGAAATAAGGCCCAAAAAGGTTGACTCCCCTGAGTGGTCCCCATATATAGGGGAGGTCCAAGAAGACATCGAGAGGAGGTGATACTATGCCGGGAATCATGATCCGCGAGGGTGACTCATTTGAAGCCGCCCTTAAAAAATTTAAAAAACAGTGTGAAAAAGCCGGCATCCTTTCGGAAGTGCGCAAACGCGAAGCCTATGAAAAACCATCCGTAAAACGCAAAAAGAAGGCTGCCGCCGCTCGAAAACGCCTGACGAAAAAAGGCCGCCCCTCCTTTCGGGGCTAAGCTGTAAGGGAATTCAAATGGCAACGATCAAAGAACGCCTTTCTGAGGGCATGAAAGCCTCCATGAAGTCAGGTGACAAAGCCACTCTTGCCTTCACCCGAAATCTTCATGCCGCCATCCGCAAGAAAGAAATCGATGACCGAGTGGATCTGGACGATTCAGGTGTTCAGAAAATCATCTCAACCCTGTTGAAACAACGGCAGGACTCGATTGAGCAATTTCGCCAAGGCGGAAGAGAAGACCTGGTTGCAAAAGAAGAGGCGGAATTCAAATTCCTCCAAAACTTCATGCCTACCCAACTCAGTGAGGCTGAGATCAAGGACATGGTCCAAGCGGCTGTCTCCGAAACTCAAGCGACAAGTGCCAAGGACATGGGTAAAGTGATGAAAGTCTTGATGCCTAAAGTTCAGGGTCGTGCCGATGGAAAACTGCTCAATCAATGGGTTAAAGAGAAACTCGGAGGCACTTAAAGGCCTCCGGGGTTCAAAACTAGGACTCAGCCTAGTTTCTCAGACATTTTTCTCGGGAGAAACGGTCCAAGTGGTCCAAGATCTCTTGGGTAAGCTTCTGATTGCCCGCTCTCGCCCTGAGGAGCCCTTTGAGAATCCACGAGCAGGAGTCACTATTGGCCGAATTGTTGAGACTGAAGCCTATCATGGCAATGATCCCGCCTGTCACGCAGCTCACGGCAAAACTCCGCGATGTGCCATTATGTTTGATGAACCTGGGATCGCCTATGTCTATTTCATTTACGGAATGTACGAAATGCTCAACTTCGTAACCGAACGCAGAGGCTATCCAGGCGCCGTCCTGATCCGTGGACTTGAACCGATCGAAGGACAAGAATTAATGAAACGTCGCTTGGGTTATCAACCCGGAACCAATGGTCCAGGTAAACTTTGCCGTGCGATGGGAATTCGACTCAAAGACAAAGGAGAATCCCTGATGGGACCCCGCCTTTTTGTGGCGGACGACGGTTTTATTCCAGAAAAAATTCTTTCTTCTCCGCGAGTCGGAATCAGTGCAGGACATGAATTCAACTGGCGATTTTTTATTTCAGAAAATCCATTTGTCAGTAAAGTCCCACAAAATAAGAAGGCTCGAGGAATCCCCAGCCATGGCTAAAATCCCTCCCGCCTTTCTCCAGAAAATCAAAGAAGCAGTCAACATCCTCGAAATCATCGGTGAGCACGTGGTTCTCAGAAAATCCGGTGCGAACTATTCAGGTCTCTGTCCTTTCCATGCTGAAAGAACACCCTCATTTTCAGTCAGTGAGCAGAAACAACTCTACCATTGTTATGGTTGTAAACGGGGGGGGGATCTCTTTACCTTTGTGATGGAGATTTTCGGAATCGGCTTTCCTGAGGCGATCGAGGAGCTAGCTGAAAGAGCCCGTCTTCAACTCCCCACGGAATGGGCTAAATCGCAAAGTGAATCCAGTGCAAACCCTGAAATAGAACGCCAAAGAAGCGCTCAGCGGGAAAAACACGCCCTCGCTTATAAACTCAATCGTTTCTCAGCTTCGTATTTTCACCACATGCTCCCGCAATCTCCTCATATAGAAACTTACTTTAAATCAAGGGGTACGAATCCCGAACTCATCAGAAACTTTTATCTTGGTGCGGCCCCTGCGCAGTGGGATGCCCTAGCCAAACATCTCACCTCGAAAAAAGCACCCCTTGCACTGGCCGCAGAGCTGGGCTTGATCAAGCCTTCTCAGAAAAAACCAGGCGAACACTTTGATCTTTTTCGCAATCGAGCCATCTTCCCCATCATCGATCTTCGGGGCAAAGTGGCTGGCTTCGGAGGACGAGCGCTGCCCCTTCCAGAAGGAGCACCTGAAGTCGGGAGCGAGTCTCCCAAATACTTAAATTCCCCCGATTCTCTCCTTTTTCAAAAAAATCGACTCGTTTTTGGCCTCTATCAGGCGCAAAAACACATCCGTGAAAAAGACGAGGTCATCTTAGTCGAAGGCTACTTTGATGTCCTGGCGTTACATGCGGCAGGCTTTCAAAACGCGGTCGCAGTTTGCGGGACCGCATTGAGTCCAGAACATCTTTCTGTTTTCAAAAAATTTGCGAGCCGGATCGTGGTTCTTTTCGACAGTGATCAAGCCGGTATTTCAGCCACGGATCGAGCCATGGAGACCGGCCTAGAACACGGGCTCGTCCTTTACGGGGCAGAGTTGCCGAAAGGTCTTGATCCTGACGAGGTACTCTTTGACCAGGCGACCGGCCTTGAAAAACCTGAAGGCCACAATCAGATGCGGACGATTTTGACTCAAGCTAAGCCCTGGCTTGATTTTAGAATTGAAACCGAAGCAAGCAACGCAAAAGCCAATCCCGAAGCCAAGAGCCAAGCAGTCAAACAAATTGCAAAGTGGCTGAATCAGTTTCACGATCCTATCGGTCGAGCCATCAGGGAACACACTGCCCAAAAGCTTCTTGAAGTCCCTTTGGCGGTTTTAGAAAAGGCGATGGGCTCTAAAAATAAATCGGCCTCCCGCCCTCCAACTCTAACTCACCCGAAACGCCCGCCCCCCCCCTCTCAACTCTCAAAACGGGAAAAAGTCCTTCTTTCTGCCTTAGCCCTCACAATTGGAAATGAAAGTACAAACCCATTTTTTGGGAAAATTTTTAAACTCTTTGCCGAAACCAGGGCAAACCTACCCCCAGAAAAGACCCTGGTCGACCTCTTCGAATCTCCTGCTTGTCTTCAATTTGTTCAGCGCTGGAGCGGCGAGCCTCATTTAGTGGAAGAGCTTAAAAAAGCTCCGGAGCTGGTGATACAATCCGACTTAGACCCTCAAATCCGCTCTATTCTCACAGAAGCCTGGATTTCTATTCACCCACAGGAGGGGGCCCCCCCCATCGAAGAAATCGAGCTTGCCCTAAAACAATCTCTTGCCCGAACTTGGGCACGATTTTCGCAGCAAATCAGGAAAGCCATTGAAGATGCAGAAACCAACCAAAACATGAAGTTGCAGCAAAATTTAATGAAAGAATACCTTGACGTTCAGCGCAAAATGAAGGAGCTTAGCAAGTTCTATGACCAAGCCTAAGGCTGCAGCTTCCGGGACCCTGATCCCTGGCCAAAATGCGGGTGATGCCAGTCAAGATACGGGTAAAAAATCCGAGACTGGCTCTCAACTCAGTAAAAGCAAAGAAATCAAAAAGCTGCTGGACCTTGGAGTCCAACGTGGCCAACTCACTTACGAAGAGGTGAATGAGCTTCTTCCTCCTGAAGTCATCACTCCCGTCTTGATCGATGAAATCATGAGCCTCCTTTCCGAAAACGAAATCGAGGTTCTTGAATCCACCAAACGCCCCAAAGAAACCGAAGAGGATGATGAGGGTGAAGAAGCACCCCTCACCGCCACTCCAGTTACTGAAGAAACTGAGGAAGCGGCGCCAGCTGCTGCCGAGTTTGCGCGCGGGGCTGACCCAGTAAAGCTTTATTTGAAGAAAATGGGCAGCGTCTCCCTTCTGACTCGCGAGGGTGAAGTCGAGATCGCCAAACGCATTGAGCAAGGTGAAATTGAAATCCTGAGAGCACTTCTTGCCTCCAAGCTGG
>JAHFAC010000101.1 GCA_023250755.1 Bacteriovoracaceae bacterium
CTCGAATCGCCAATTCAATTCCATTATGGGTGGACGTTCCGAAGGTGGCCTCCGATCCTGTCATCGAGCCCACCTCGCCAAACAGGATGACATTTGCATTCTGCGCTTTTTTACATGCCGGAGCTGCAAACTAAAAAGAAATTAAAACGATTCCGTATGAGAGCCACTTCCAATGGTTCTGAGCCATGCGTTGATCTCCTTTAATTGACAACCCAAATGATTCATTATTAATATGCGGACTGTGCCCAAGTGTCAACGAAAGCGTCACCCCCCCCCTTTGAATTTTGCGTACGCAACACGCTCTTTTCTGGGCTATCTGGAGGGAACCTCTAAAGCTGCCCATACGATTAAAAATTATGAGGGAGATTTAGTGAGTTTTCAGCGATTTCTTGAAAAGGGACTCGGGAGCCGTCCCGTGGCGCTTTCACAGATGACTTTGAAGGATCTAGAGCGTTACCACGCCTATCTTCGAGCAGAGGGTCTAAAGACCAATACGCGTCGCAGAAAAATCCTTACAGTCAGGAGACTCCTCCGCTACCTCACCGTGAGAAAAAAACTCACGCTTGACCTTGGGCAGCGGATCCCTGCCCCTCATAAAATTGAACGAACTCCCCAGACAGTGCCCCTGCTCGAGCTCTTGGAGCGGATCCGCCAACTCCCGACCCGAACTCTTCTGGAAACTCGAAATCGCGCTCTTCTCTGGACACTCGCTGAAACAGGCTGCCTGGTTAGTGAAGTGGCCGAGCTCCGCTTTGAGCAATGGAATCCGCCCACGTCCCTTTCATTAAGTGGCAAGGCGCCACGTACGGTGCCCGTTTCTTTAGAGCTCATCCAAGCTATTGAGCAACTTAAAAGCCAAGCTCAAGATAAAAGCACTTGGCTTTTTTTGGGTTTTAATCGCTATGGGTCTCTGGGGGGAGCAATCACACCCAGAGGCATTGAGCTCTTGGTCCGTCACTACGCAAAAGAGCTTGGATTTCCAAAGCTCACTCCTCGGACCTTTCGGCACTCCGCCGTGATTCATTGGTTTAAGCAAGGCCTTGCCCGCGCTGACATCCAAGATCGGCTCGGACTTAAAACAGATTATGCTTTCAGGAGCTACGAGCCATTGCTTAAATCCAGCTGCCAAACCACATCCAGTTCCTGAAAGAGTCGGCCGGAATGCGGATCCCAGAGATGATCGGGAAAAAATAGATAAAAAGACCGCCTGAAATAGCCAAAAAAAGCCAACGTCCCCACCGTGCGGGTTCGCTTTGCGCTGTTTTTTCCAGCCAATCAAAAACAAAGGTCAAGGCAAGACTCAGGGTCATGCCAGCGGGGTAGTAATAATAATAGAAACTCACCTTTCTCGGAATCACTGCCCAACAAAAAAAGAAAAAACAATATGTCGCGACAATCAAAAAGGTTTCTCTCGAGCGAGTTTCAAGCCAATGGGCCATGCACGCAATGACAGCCAAAACCCCTGCCCACATGATCAGTGGATTACCCAGCATTAGGACACCGTGCGCCCACTCTTGAGACGGGCCCTCTTTTTCAAACGAGTACCAGATCGGCCTCGCCATCCAAGGCCAACTCAGCCAACGGCTCATATAAGGGTGATCACTCACGACTCTGAGCTGTCCATCCAACATTCTGGGCTGCATCATCAATAGGTCCCACAATCCATATGCAGGGGTTCGATGAATGAAAAGAAAAGGGATAAACGTGGCGAAATAGGCGAGGAGGGGAATGATAAGAAAACAAAGCCCCCAATGTTTCAGTCCAAGTCCTTTCCAAAGCTTGGGTGAATACCAATCCTCAGAGGGCGGAGAGTTCTGCGTCGAAAATCTTACACCCCATTTTTGAAGCAGAAGAACTCCTAAAATGAGCAAAATACACGAAAACCAAGCCACCATGGAGGTCCATTTGGTCGCAGTGGCTAAGCCAAACATCAGTCCTGCAAAGGCGTGGAGTCTTTTCATTTCTTTTGGAGTGCGTTCTCTATCCCAGGCAGCGCAAAATGCAGCTAAACCCCACGTTAAAAATGCCATCATAAACGTATCCAACATCCCGGCACGAGCTTGAATATAAAGGAGCTGATTAAAAACCGTCAGAAGCGCTACATATAGAGCGTTTCTCTGGTTTCTAAAAACCGCAAGTCCCCAAAAATACATCCCGACTAAAGTCAGAGCGCCAAAAACTGTACTCATCAGGCGCCAGCCGAAAGGGCGATCGCCTCCGATCCCAATGCCAATCGCCATGATTTCCTTACCAAGCGGGGGATGCTCCCAATTTTGATTTTCTACGAGAGTTAAAAACTGCTTGGCCGAAGGGACGTAATGAAACTCCTCGCAATGGTATCCTTTGGGAAATTGGACAAAGAGCAGAAATAGAATTTGGCTAAAAACATAAAGAGTTAGGGCTGTGGTCAAAATTTTATCACGCGTTGGCATTTCCATCTCCAATAATAGGGAGAATAGGGCTGAAGGTGAAATGGGTCAAGGTCCCTATCGATTAAATACATTTAAATTGCAATTTGCAATTTTTCGATTTCTTTCATTTTCCTTCATTTAAATTTCTTTTAAATTTATTTAAAATTTCGCATTTTTTCTCGCTATTAATTGGAAAATAGGAATATATACACGCCGAAAATATGGAGCATCCAAAAACTCTACAAATCAGAGACACCAAAAGCATTCTTGCCTATTTATTCCAACTGGCACTACTTTTCGGTCTCTACTTTATCTCAGCAAAAGAAGGTTTAAAGCTCGGTGCCGTCAGTGGACTTGCCACACTCGTTTGGCCTCCCACCGGAATTTCTCTTGCAGCCCTCCTCATTTTTGGGTTTCGCCTTTGGCCTGGGATCACGCTCGGTGCCTTTTTCGTAAATTGGTCTATCGGCGCACCGATCCTTGCGTCTCTTGGGATCGCGGCAGGAAATACCCTGGAGGCGCTTGTTGGGGCTTATTTTTTAAAAAAATCCGGATTTAATCCCTCTCTTGGGCGCTTGGTTGATGTTTTTGCACTCCTCCTCCGTGCGGCGCTTCTGAGTACGCTGATCAGCGCCACCTTCGGTGTAGCAAGCCTCTTGGCATGCGGTGTGGTCACCCCACAAACCTATATTCCAACATGGCAAGCTTGGTGGTTGGGTGATGTCATGGGTGATCTTTTGGTTGCACCCTTCCTTCTTGTTTGGAGCGGACGAATTCGTTTCAAAATCAATTTTTTTAAAATTATTAAAACGAATTTCTTGGCTTTATTAGCAATAGTCTCGGCCCTGATGATTTTTGCAGAATGGCCAGAATGGATCTCTTGGAGGATTCCGCAGATTCAAAGAGCGTATTTCATATTTCCATTTTTAATGTTGATCGCTTTACATCTCGGTCAGCGAGGTGCCGTGACAGCCAATTTTGTGGTTGCGATGATCGCTATTTGTGGAACTTCAAGTGGATCTGGACCGTTTTGGACAGGATCTCTCAGCGAAAGTCTCTTTAACTTACAGCTTTTCTTGAGCATACTTACCATCAGTAATTTAGTCTTAGCTGCAAGTACTGCAGAACGTAGAAAAGAACGAGAAGCATTAAAGAGAAACAACATCCAACTGGATGCAATCCTAAATACAGCTCCTGATTGCATTATTACGATCGATCACGAAGGAACGATCATTGAGTTCAACCCTGCGGCTGAAAGAACATTTGGCTACCTGCGCAGTGAGGCTGTGGGAAAGGAAATGGCTGAGTTAATCATTCCGACCCGATTGCAAGAGGCCCATCGTCAAGGGATGCAGCATTATCTTGCTACAGGCCAAGGACAGGTCCTTGGCCATCGGATTGAAATGCCCGCCCTGCGCGCAGACGGAACCGAATTTCCAGCTGAACTTTCGATTCTTCCTCTCCAGATCAATGAAATGCCTCTATTTACAGGTTTTATCCAAGACATAACTAAGCGCAAAGCAGCTGAAACTGAAAAAAAACGAGTAGAAAACTCTCAAAAGTTCCTGATCGAAGCAACTAAGATTCTCACTGAGTCCATCGATTACAAAACGACGCTTCGACATGTTGTTGAGTCCGCGGTGCCCCAGCTTGGAGACTGGTGCATCCTCCAAATTTACGGAGAAGATGGCAACGTCCAAACAGTGGAGTTCTCGTGCTCGATTCCAGAAAAGGCTCCGCTTCTTGAAAAAGGGGTCACACGCTATCTTTCAGGAAGACAAGGGACAACGATTGTTGACAGAGTCGCTATCGAAAAGAAATCCCGATTAATCAAGAATTTTTCAGAGAAAATATATCGTCAATTTTCCAAAGACGAAGAGCAAATTGCTCTTGTCAAAAGTTTAGGCATTCAATCTCTGATTGCCTGCCCGCTTTTCGTGCACGAAAAAGTCTTTGGAACGATTTCCATTGCTTCAGCCAATCCCATGCGTATCTATGATAGATTGGAGCTAGATTTATTTGAAGAGCTCGCTCGCCGTTCTGCCATCGCGATTGAAAATGCTCGTCTTTACCATGAGGCTCAAGAAGCGATTTTTTCAAGGGATGAATTTCTATCCATTGCCTCTCATGAACTAAAAACTCCGTTCACGGCACTCTCTCTCCAAATCCAAGTATTCAATCGGCACCTGAAAAAAGAATCAGAAAATCCTACGCCTGAGCCCATTAGAATACCCCAAAAAATAGCCACGCTCATGGTTTCGTGTGAAGAACAAAGCAAAAAACTCGCAAAGCTTCTGGATGAACTCCTTGACCTCACTCGAATTCGCCTGGGGCAACTCCAACTCATCAAAGAAAATATAGACCTAGCCTCCTTAGCAATGGAAGTTATAGAGCGATTTAAACCTGAGGCTTTGCTAAAAGGGATCCCTATTGTCATTCAAGCCAATAGCCCATCTATAGGTTTCTGGGATCGCCTGCGCGTGGAGCAAATCATCAGCAACCTGCTCTCCAATGCCATCAAATACGGTGAAGGCAAGCCTATTTCTGTGATTGTCAAAAATGACGAGCTTAATCATAAGGCAAGGCTTGAGGTGAGAGATCAGGGGATGGGCATTTCACCTGAAATGCGTGAAAAAATTTTTGAGCGATTTGAAAGAGCAGGCGCTACGGGCCAGAAAATTTCAGGGCTAGGACTTGGGCTCTACATTTGCCGGCAAATCGTCAAGGCCCATGGCGGCTCACTTTGCGTTGAAAGCGAACCCAAGAAAGGTTCGACCTTTTCGGTCGAACTTCCGCTGTGCTTCTAGTTGGCTTAGAATCCTCAATGCTGTATATCCAAGTGAAGGCAAGGGGATTACCATGACACAAATAGGACGAAATGAATCCTGTCCCTGTGGGAGCAAAAAAAAGTTCAAACGCTGCTGCGGAGTCAATGCCCCACCTAAGCTGGGGGAACCCAAGTGGCCATCACCCGAAGGAATGTCGCCCGGAGTAGATCCAAATTTAGCCAGCTCACTAAGCAACCCGATGGATCCTGAGCTGATGGCCCAACTCAATCAGGCGATTCAAAGCTTACCTAAAGATCAAATAAAAAAACTTCAGAAATTGATGAAGAAAGCAATGAGTGGGGCCGATGTCTCTTCAGAGTCCGAGGCACTAGAAAAAGAATTACCTCAGGAGTTTCAAACTCTTCTCAGCTCCATAACTCCTCCTGAACAAGAACTTATCCAGAAAGACCCAAAGAACGATGCCACAAAGAATGATTCAAAGATTAAGAAACTTTGGCGGTCTGTGACCGGAAAACCATCATGATTGTCTGCTCAGGTCTCCACAGAAAATTTAAACTTCCCACGCTCGTTGGGGTCATCCACCTCCCTTGTTTAGCCGGATCCCCATCAGGCGTAGGCCAACCTCCAACTACTCTGCTTGAGCAAGCAGGGATGGCAGCCTTACGCGAAACTAAAATCTTTGCACAAGCTGGATTTGAAGCCGTCATCTTAGAAAACTTTGGCGACGCACCCTTTTACAAAGATCACGTCCCCCCTGAGACGGTTGCAAGCCTGTCCGTGATTGCTGCAGCCATTCGCGAAAGCACGAGCATGCAAATAGGAATCAATGTCCTCAGAAATGACGCAAGAGCAGCATTCGGTATCGCAGCAGTGACTGGTTGCTCATTGATTCGAGTCAATGTTCTCTCTGGACTTGTTGCCACCGATCAAGGACTCATTGAGGGAGACGCTGCTTATTTGATCCGTGAACGTGAACGTATCCATTCTGATGTGGCAATCCTGGCTGACGCCCATGTAAAGCATGCTCGCTCCCTCTCTTCACAAGAAATCGAGTTAGCAATAGAAGAACTCTCCCTCCGCGCCAAAGCGGACGGAGTAATTATTACGGGCTCGTCAACAGGCCGGCCTGTTGACTTCGATCAATTAAAATTAGCTAGAAAAGCCACCAAGTCCCTAAAAGTCCCT
>JAHFAC010000102.1 GCA_023250755.1 Bacteriovoracaceae bacterium
TTTCTCTGCATGCAGGGAAATTCAAAACCAGATTCTTCAATCCTATGTTCTGGATTTTTCTAAATATGCAGGTGTATCCGAGGCAATGCGTATTTCACAGCTTTGGAATTCCATTCCCGCTCAGATCGCTAAAGAGAATCAGAGATTTTTTTTCTCTGCTGTAAAAGGCTCTGCTCGCGCTCGTGAGTACGAGAGTTCCGTTCAGTGGCTCATCGATGCCGGATTGGTGATTCAATCCTCCTGCGTAAAATTACCCAATATGCCGCTTTCAGCCTATATCGAATCAAGTCTTTTTAAGTTGTTTTTGTTGGACGTAGGGTTGCTCGGGGCTCAATGCAAAGTAAGTCCTAAAATTTTTTTGACTCCCAACGAATATTTTACGCACTTTAAGGGGTCTATTCTCGAGAACTACGTTGCGCAAGAATTGACTGCGCATAAAATGGGGCCTCTTCATTACTGGAAGAGCGGAGCCGATGCCGAGGTTGATTTTCTCCTTCAAATCCAAGATCAAATTATCCCGGTCGAAGTCAAATCTGGGATCAATAGAAAAAGTAAAAGTCTTAAATTCTACCGAGAAAAATATAAACCGACTTTTTCTGTAAAACTTACCCCAGGTCCTTTCTCTCAAAAAGGGAGTTTGATTGAATTACCGGTTTATGCAACAGAGTTGCTCTCTTCACCTCAATTACACCGACCACTCTAGCATTCGCTCCAGCGGAGCTAAGGCGCGGATCCGCAAATCATCAGGTACAGTTAATTCGGGCGCTTCGTTGTATACGCAGGCATAGATTTTTTCCAATGTATTGAGTTTCATGAAAGGGCACTCGTTACAATGGCACGGGCCATTGGGTGGGGCTGCGATCAGCTTTTTTCCGGGAGCGCGCTTTCGCATCTGATGTAAGATGCCTTCTTCTGTGGCGATGATAAAAGTCGATGTTCGGCTCTCACAAACGTGTTTCAAGAGCGCTGAAGTGCTGCCGATAAAATCGGCCCTGGCTAGGAGTTCAGGCTCGCACTCGGGGTGGGCAATGAGTTCTGCCTCGGGATTTTGGATTTTCAGTTCAATGATTTTTCGTTCTGAAAAAGTTTCGTGCACGATACAGGTGCCTTGCCACAGAACCAAGTCTCTTCCCGTGGCTTTCGCAACGTAGGCACCCAAGTTCCGATCTGGGGCGAAGATGATTCCTTGGTTTTTCGGGATTTTTTCGACGATGCCCACTGCGTTTGAGCTGGTGCAGATTACATCGCTCTGGGCTTTGATTGCAGCTGAGCAGTTGATGTAGCTGACAATGAAATGATCAGGATACCGGGCTCGAAAGCGAGCAAATGCCTCGGGCGGGCAGCTGTCGGAGAGGGAACAGCCGGCGCGAAGATCAGGCATGATGACTTTGCGGGAGGGATTCAGAATTTTTGCTCCCTCAGCCATAAAGTGAACGCCGGCAAAGACAATGAGATCAGCACTGGTCTTTTGAGCGGCTCGGGCCAACTCCAAGCTGTCACCTACAAAATCCGCAACGTCCTGGACATCGGGCTCTTGATAGTAATGGGCGAGGATGACCGCATTTTTTGCTTTTTTTAGCTGGTTGATCTCAGAAAACAAATCCTTGTCAACACCCGGGAGAGTGGGAGACGATAACCTCATGAAATCCCTTACTAGCGCTTTTGATTTGAGCTGGCAATGTGCAAGCAGCAGCCATTGAGCCGCTGCTTGGGTGCGGGGAGGTGATTTATGAGGGGAGTACTTGTGGGAACCTTAAAGATGTGGAAATCTTTGCTCCATAGAATGGGTGTTCTTGAATCTGGATTTGATCGGATGGGCCAAGGGGACCGCTCAATGAAAGTGATTAAAAAAGGATCTGCAAGGCGTGTGATCTTCTTTTATCCAGGAGAAGAGGGCACTTACGTCGATAACACTAACGTGACTTTATATGAAAATGGGATTGTTCATCTCGAATCCCAAAGCGAAGAGACGACCACTCACCTTCAAAACTGCGAGATCCTTTGGAGTTTTGAAGTCGAAGGTGAGGACCGCGCTTCAAAAGTGCGGTTGCTCAAACCCTCTCAAGAGGTGCCTAAAGAGGGGGGCGCAAAAATTTCTAAGGGGATCCATCCCCGAAATCCTGAAAAATCGACTCCACCCGAAAAATCTAAGATGAAAGACTTGCTCGAGTCCACTTCTGAAAGTATAAGCTCCGAGACCAACTAAACTAAGAGCACGCGCTCTTACAACAGGGGTGCTGGATCCATCCTTGACCTGATCCGGGTAATGCCGGCGAAGGGAGGACTTGTGAAGTTTCGAAGCGCTATCCCCTTATATTTTTTAAGTTTAATCCCTTTGGGATGGGCCGGTGTAGATTTACGTCCCGAGCTCATTCTATACACCTATGACAGTTTTGTAGCGAAGGGAGGTCCTGGAGCTGAGATTCTTCCACGATTTGAAAAACTCTGTGCTTGTAAGGTTAGGGCGTTATCGGCTGGAAGTGGTGCGCAGCTCATTGCGCGGCTAGAGCTCGATTACGAACGTGCTAAACCGACCGCACAGGTAGTATTGGGGTTGGATCAGCATCTTTGGGATCGGGCGAAATCTTACATCGAGCCGTGGGGGGAGTGGCGCCCTAAAGGGTATTCTGGGATTCTTCCTGAACTCAAAGCAATTCCGGCTAAGGAGGGTTTTCTCCCTTTTGATTACGGGATTTTTGCGATGATGGCGGATCGCGAAGCACTTCAAGAGCTCAAGCTTTCTGTACCCGAAAAACTTGGCGATCTTTTAAAAGGGGAGTGGAAGCGAAATATCATTTTAGAAGACCCCAGGACTTCGACTCCTGGCCTTGCCTTTCTGCTTTATACTCAAGAGGTTTTTGGAAAAAACGTTTGGGACTTTTGGACAGCCCTGAGGACTCAGTGGCTCACTCTTGCTCCAGGATGGGATGGGGCTTATGGGCTTTTTTTAAAAAAAGAAGCTCCATTGGTCTGGAGTTATACCACCAGTCAAGCGTATCACGCCGAACATGGCGACAAGGTCGGACGGTATCAGGCGATACTTTTTCAAGAAGGTCAGCCGATTCAGATTGAAGGAGCTGCTTTAGTTAAAGGAAATCTCAGTGATCCGGCGGCAAGAGCTCGCGCTCAGGCGTTTTTAGAGTTTTTGATATCGACTGAGGTGCAGGGCCTCCTTTCAAAAACGAATTGGATGTTGCCTTCAGTGCGTGGAGTGGCACTGCCTGCCAGTTTCAAAGCCTTGCCCCAGCCAAAAAAACTTTTCCAAATTCGCACTCGTGCTGAACAAGTAAAGCAGGTTTTGAGGGATTGGGACCGGGCCGTGAGCCAAGCAAAAGGATCTCGATGAGAGTTCCGCGTGTCTTGGGTTGGATTGCTTTTGTTTGGGCGATGGGTTTTGTGGCCTTTTGTCTGGGGGCGCCGCTAGGCGCACTCTTGCTACGAGTTTTTATGAGCTCGGGATCCCATCCTGAGTTTGTGGATTTAGTGGGAGTCTGGACGGTTGTGCAGGCTACGGTTCAGCAAGCGTTTTGGAGTGTGTTCTTTTCAGTCGGGCTTGGGTTTCCGCTCGGTCTTTGGGTAGGCACTCAGGTCAGTTGTGGGAGCCGTACGGGGCGTGCTTGTGAAATCCTGCTAGGACTTCCGTATGGGGTTCCCACTGTGGTGGCTGGACTCACGGGTGTTCTTTGGCTCGGCAGATCTGGGATCCTTGCTGGCTTGGGATTCCATTCGGATTGGCTTTATTCCCTTAAGGCGGTCATTTTGGCACATGTTTTTTTTAATGCGCCTTGGATCGCACTTGCTGTCGCGCAAGCCCGCTGGAGAGTTGCGCAGGATTCGGATGCGCAGCTTGAGGCCGCGCGGACCTTAGGTGCTTCTTATGGGTCTCGGCTTCGCTTTGTGATTTGGCCCAGCATTCGTTGGCCCTTGGCTAGTCAGTCAGTGCAGGTCTTTAATCTTTGCACCATGAGCTTTGCTTTGGTTTTGCTTCTGGGGGGCGGACCTCCGGTGGACACCCTTGAAACTGCGATTTATTCTCACATGCGTTTTAGCTCGCTGGACGTGGGAGGGGCCGCTGTCTTTGCATTGGCTGAACTTTTAATCAATCTAGTGCCCTGGGGGCTGATTTTGTATTTTAGGGGGAGAGAAAGTCACCCTGTTCTCATTTTACGAGGAAACAAACCGGATCGTTTTAAAAACCGGGGGTCGAGAGCAAGTCAAAATCTCATGAGTCTAGGGTGTATAGGCGCTTGTTTGGTGGCCCTGCTTCCTTATAGTGCTTTAGTCTGGATATTTTTTAAACAGAGATATTTTAATTCAGATTTTGCGAGTGAAATTTTTAGACCCCTCGTTCTTTCTCTTGGATTAGCTTTGGGTGCAAGTGTTCTGGTGACGACTCTGTCGATTGCCGCTGTGATGGTGGGAGCTCTTACCGCTAAAAACCACCCTCGTTTTCAGGGCATTCTGAATCTGGCTTTAGCGCTTCCGAGTGGGGTTTCAGTCCTGGTCTTAGGTCTGGGTTTTTGGCTTGCCTATGGCCGCTGGTTAGATCCTTTTGATGGAAGCTTTCTGGCCATGGTGGTGCTCCAGGCCACCCTCTTTTTCCCGCTCTCGTTTCGGATGCTCTGGCCTTTGGCCGAGGCTGTTCAGCTGCCCCTGCTCGAAGCAGCATTGACGTTGGGCGCATCTCCTGGGCGAGCTTTTTGGCTTGTGGAATGGCCTCGCTGGCGAGGTCCGATTTTGAGTTCTGCCGCGGTGGTTGCGGGGGCCTCACTGGGCGAAGTCGCAGCGGTGAGCCTTTTTTACAGTGAAAAGCTCATCCCTTTGCCCCTTTTATTGACTCGTTGGATGGCGCAATACCGATTTGACCAGGCACAGGGACTTGCATTTTTGATTTTGATCCTTTCGGCAGGAACCATTGCGATGGTGAAGGGAAGGGTTTCATGAGTACACAGAATCGTCTTTCAGGATTGAAAGTCGACTCCCTCCGAAAACGAATTGGAACGTTCACTCTTTCTGCTGACTTTGAAGTTTTAAGAGGTGAGCGCGCGGCGCTGATTGGACCCAGTGGGAGTGGTAAAACCAGCTTGCTGCGATTGATTGCGGGCTTGGATTTGCTAGAAGCAACTGAAGATTCAGGCACGATTCTCTTAGGCTCTGAGGACATTACATTCACCGTTCCCGAACGGCGACAGGTGGGTTTTGTTTTTCAGGAGCAGGCGTTGTTTCCCTCGCTCAATGTCATGGATAATGCGACTTTTGCTCTCCGCATGCGCGGTCTTCACGAAGCAGAACGCAATGCTCAAGTGATGCCCTGGCTTGAACGGGTGGGACTTCGGGATAAAGCTCAAGCTTCGGTTGGAATTCTCTCAGGAGGGGAGAGACAGCGCGTTGCTTTTGTCCGGGCGGTGGTGTGGAAACCCCGTGTACTTTTATTGGACGAACCGTTTTCAGCGTTAGATGCTTCGCTGAGAGACGTTTTACGCCGCGAATTGGTCGAACTCCACCGCCTTTGGCCCGTGCCGCTGCTTTTAGTGAGCCATGATGAAAAAGACCTAGACAGCGTCGCGACTCGGCGGATCCGTTGTGAGTGGGACTTAAAAACCGAAGTGCGAAGGTTTGTGGGATAGATTGGCTCCCTAAATACCCCGATACCCCGGCAGTCCGTGCGCTTCTGGAGAGTGTGCGAGTGTCTTGGCTTTTTTGACCGCTTCTTTAAATCCATTGTCTCCGTGACCGAGTCGAATGCGTGAGCGAAAAAATTCGGCCCACTTGAATTCTGCAAACGGTTCTGTACTTTTTACGTAGCCCCCAGCTTCGCGAACATCAGCAGCCAAGCTTCGATAAGGATCGTCACGTAATTTACGAATGTCTTCGGGTAAAAGCGATGGCGATAGAGGTCCCTTTCCGTTTTCATCGTAAAGATAAAGCCAATGCTCCTTCTCCATTCTTTCCCAAAAATCTTTGTCAGAAAGTGCCTTCCAATTTTTTTGCACCTGGGCGAAGAGTTTATGAAAACTGGCCTCCCAAAGTGCTCGGGCCAAGTGGTGGTGGTCCGTCATGTAAAATCGCCCGCCGGGTCCTATCACGACCGGGATGGCGTGTTCTTTGAGGTAGTCCTTTCGCTCTGGTTTGCTCATTCCTTCAAATTTAGATTGTTTTTTTAGGACCTCACGAATCCCTACCGCGAACTGGGTGGGGTGGAGGTCCAGCACTTCGGTTTCACAAAGCTCACCCGTTTTTGCAGAATCGTCGCAGGTGGGGATGTCCTTAGGATTATCCTGAGCATTTCCCTGAGCAATGGAAAGCAGAGCAGAAATACAAATGGCG
>JAHFAC010000103.1:0-2426 GCA_023250755.1 Bacteriovoracaceae bacterium
ATTCGAGTGTCGTCTTCTATAGTGCGAACTCCTTCGACACGGGGCTCACTGAGCGCGATATGAAAATCCAGGCGCATCAACACTGTCTTGCCTGTGATGTCCAGGTCACGGATGCTTTGGATGAGGTTGGGAGAGGCCAAATGGACTGCCACTTTAGAATCCTTTCTTGGCCATAAAGAGCGTGATATCGATCATCCGCGCTGAATAGCCCGACTCGTTATCATACCAAGAGGCGACTTTGACCAGAGTTCCTTCCATCACGGTGGTGATTTCTGAGTCAATCGTCGAGCTGAGTCGATTGCCGTTATAATCGACCGAGACCAGAGGTTCAGTGGAATAGCCTAAAATCCCCTTCATGGATCCTTCCGCCGCTTTTTTGAAGGCAGCGTTGATTTCTTCTTTTGTGGTGGATTTTTTGAGCTCGCCCGTGAAATCGACCAGCGAAACATTGGGTGTCGGAACGCGAATGGCGTAACCATCAAGCTTTCCTTTGAGATGAGGGAGCACCAGCCCCACCGCCTTTGCGGCTCCGGTGGTGGTGGGGATTTGCGAAAGTGCCGCAGCTCGGGCTCGCCTGGGATCTTTGTGGGGGAGGTCGAGAACTTGCTGATCGTTTGTATAGCTGTGGACGGTGAGCATCATTCCGCGTACCACGCCAAAATGATCATCGAGAACCTTAACCAACGGAGCTAGGCAATTGGTGGTGCAAGAGGCGTTGGAGACGACCCTGTGCTTGGCTGGGTCATAGGCGGATTCGTTGACTCCCATGCAGAGGGTGATGTCCGCATCTTTGGAGGGAGCGGAGATGACGACTTTTTTGGCGCCGCCTTGGAGGTGAAGCGCTGCTTTTTCGCGATCTGTAAAGACACCGGTGCATTCATGGACAAAATCGATTCCGAACTTGCCCCACGGGATTTGGGCGGGATCTTTTTCTGAAAAGAGCTGGATTTTACGATTTCCGACATGAAGGAGATTTTTTTCAAGTCGCACTTCTTCGTGAAGAGCGCCATGTACAGAGTCGTATTTGAGGAGTTGGACCATCTGTTCGGGTTTGCCGAGGTCATTGATCGCTGTGATTTCGATGTTGTCATTACTAAAGGCGAGACGTGCCACTTTTCGACCAATTCTTCCGAATCCATTAATCCCTACTTTGGGAACTCCCGCCTTGACTTGTTGAGTCATAGTTTGATCACAGGTTTTTTGACCCGCGCTCCTTAGGTTAAGTACAACGACATTGTGGTTTCTCTATACTCTCGTCGGAGTGGGGATTCAACAGGGGTCTCTGATTTAAGGCGATTTGGATTTTTCTAGATAAACCGAATCATTTCCGCTTAATAATGATCAGGATGGCAGACTGGCTGAATCTCATTTTGCGGTGGATCCATTTGATTGCAGGAATTTCTTGGATTGGGAGTTCCTTCTATTTTATTTGGCTCGATAGTCATCTCACGTTGCCCTCTCCCGCTCGGAACAGCGTCGAAGGGGAGCTCTGGATGTTTCATAGCGGTGGATTTTACCGGGTTGAGAGGAGAAAAATCGGTCCAGGTCAGATGCCTGAGGTCCTGCATTGGTTTAAGTGGGAAGCCGCAATTACTTGGCTGAGCGGAATTTTTCTGCTCGGCGTGGTCTACTACGCATCAGGCGGGATTTACTTATTGGATCCTCAAGTTTCAAGTTTGAGTCTGGGTGCCGCTGTTGGGCTCAGTCTCGGATTGTTGATGGTCTCATGGCTGATTTACGATTCTCTCTGGCGGTCTTCTCTCGCTAAAAATGAGAAATTAGCGACTGTTCTCTCCATCATCTTGCTTGCGGGCGTCGTTTTCGGACTTTGTAAAACCCTGAGTGGGCGCGCGGCTTTTATTCATGTTGGGGCGATGTTCGGAACATGGATGGTTGCAAATGTCTGGATGCGGATTCTCCCAGCCCAGCAAAAAATGATTGATGCAACAAAAGAAGGTCGCCAGCCCGACTTTACCCTGAGTACGGAGGCCAAGACGCGCTCGGTCCACAATAGTTATATGACGTTTCCGGTGCTCTTCATCATGTTGAGCAATCACTATCCTGCTACTTATGGTCACCCGCTCAACTGGCTGGTTCTCAGTCTTTTGATTTTTGTAGGGGCGGCTGTCAGGTATGCGATGATTGCCAAGAACCCCCAAAAGAACTGGGTTCTTATTCCGGTGGGTTGCGCATTGCTTGGATTGATGGACTTGACAGCGCCTCGTACATCTTTTCAGGCATCTCTTCAGGGAACGGCAGCGTCTCCTGTTTCATTTTCAGCGGTAAAAGCCGTGATTCACCAAAGGTGTGTGGCTTGCCATTCTGAAAACCCAACCGATCGGAGCGCGGGAGTGGTGCCAGCTGGCGTATGGTTTGATTCGACCCAGAAAATTAAAATCTACGCTGAGCGCATCAACGTCCGCGCG
>JAHFAC010000103.1:2514-6312 GCA_023250755.1 Bacteriovoracaceae bacterium
ATGCCGCTTGGAAACAAAACAGGAATGACGCCAGAAGAGAGAAGTTTACTGGGTCAATGGATTCATGCAGGAGCCCCTCTCGAATGAAATTTGCCATTCGAAGCAAGCGCGTGATGCTCCCTTTTTCTTCTCCTCAGGCGCGGACAATTCTGGTGAGCGCAGAAAAAATCGAGGGGATTTTTGGATACCAGGAGCTTCCATCTGACTGTCCGGTGATGGATGTCGGGAATTCGGTCGTGATGCCTGGAATTGTAGACACTCATGCTCACATCAATGAACCAGGTCGAACGGAGTGGGAGGGCTTTCGGACCGCCACTCGCGCTGCGGCGGCAGGTGGAATCACGACGGTCATTGATATGCCGCTCAATTCGATTCCGGCTACGACGTCAGTAAAGGCGCTTCAAGCGAAAGCAGAATCTGCGCGAGGACAGTGCTCAGTCGATTACGGTTTTTGGGGAGGAGTGGTTCCGGGCAATTGTGGCGAACTCCAGCCTATGGTGGATCAAGGCGTGATGGGATTTAAGGCATTTTTGATTGACTCAGGTGTGGATGAATTTCCGAGCGTCACTGAGGCGGATTTAAAAAAAGCCATGCCCATTTTGGCCAAAGCAGGCGTCCCGCTTCTGGTGCATGCAGAATTGCAGACTTTAGGGTCTTCAGGTTTTGTGGGCTTTGTGGGTTCCCTGGGTTCTGTGAGCTATGCGCATTATCTCTCCTCAAGACCCCAAAAATGGGAGGTCGACGCGATTCAGCTCATGATTCGCTTAGCGGGCGAAACCGGGTGTCGAGTCCATATTGTCCACCTTTCTGCAGCGGATGCGCTCGAGGATCTCACAAGGGCGCGTGCAAGTGGGATTCCCATCACGGTTGAGACTTGCCCTCATTACCTGGCCCTGGCTTCTGAAGAGATTCGTGATGGAGCAACTCAATTTAAGTGCGCCCCACCGATCCGTGAAAAACAGAATCAAGATCGACTTTGGAAGGCGTTAGAAACTTCGCAGATTGACTTCATTGTTTCTGATCACTCACCCTGTACTCCGAGGCTAAAAAATTTAGACGTGGGTGACTTTGACCGAGCGTGGGGCGGGGTTTCAGGCCTTCAGTTCAGCTTGCCGGTTATTTGGACCGAAATGAAAAATAGAAATTTAGAATTCTCGCATCTTGTTCGCTGGATGTGCGAAGGGCCTGCTCAGTTTTTGGGTTTAGGAAATCGAAAAGGAAAAATTGCGCCTGGATATGATGCGGATCTGGTGATTTTGAATCCAGAGAAATCTTTTACCCTGAGCCCGTCGATGATCCAGCACCGCCACTTATTGACTCCTTATGAGGCACATGTGCTAGATGGAGTGGTTGAAAAAACTTTCCTTCGTGGTCACTGCGTTTACGAGTCAGGTCGGTTTTACCAAGCGATGGGGCAAAATATCCAGCCCAGTGGAGATTTAAATGAATAGGGAGACGCGGAAATGAAATCGCAAACTCATTCCATGGCAACTCAAATTCCTTTTACAGAAGGGGTGGATCTCGCCTCTGAAAAGGTCGGAGGTGTCGCTCTTCTAGCCAATGATGAGTTTTTTGCGCCCAAAGAAAACCTACTTAAAGCAGTGGCGCCTGTTTTCATTCCTGACAAATATACCGAATTTGGCAAATGGATGGATGGCTGGGAGACGAGGCGCAAACGGACCTCAGGACACGATTGGTGTGTGATTCAACTGGGATTGCCGGGCGAAATTCATGGAGTCAATGTGGATACGGCTCATTTTCTCGGTAATCATCCTGAGCAGTGTTCGATTGAGGCGTGCGCGGTCCCTGAAAACCAGAGTGCCAAAAATTTTGATTCAAGCGCGGTCCCGTGGCAGGAGATTCTTCCGAAGACGAAACTTTTTTCGGGTTGTGCTAATCTCATTCCGATCCATGCGCGTGGGCGCTTTACTCATTTGCGCCTGAATATTTATCCAGACGGAGGAGTCGCTCGTCTTCGTGTCTATGGCGAAGTCAAGCCCGACTGGAAAAAACTGAGGGCGATGCCAAGTGCTCTGGGTAGCGCTTTGGATTTGGCAGCCGTCGAAAACGGCGGAAAAGTCGTGACCTGTAATGACATGTTTTTTGGACCCAAAGAAAACCTCATTTTGCCCGGACGTGCCACCACGATGGGAGAAGGGTGGGAGACGAGGCGCAAACGTGGGCCTGGCCATGATTGGATTGTGATCCGTCTTGGAACGGCAGGAAAAATCCAGAAATTAGAAATCGATACGAATCATTTTAAAGGGAATTTCCCGGAGAGCTGTTCATTGGAGGGGTCTCTGCTTACAGAACAAAACTTGGGTCCGATAGATTTTATTGAGCGCAGGGATTTGCCGTGGCAGGAAATCCTGCCGCGTACCCAGCTGCAGGGACATCATCGGCACTTTTTTGAGAAGGAGCTTCATAAGAAAACTACCTTAGAGAGTTTTAATTTTATTCGGTTGAATATTTTTCCGGATGGCGGGATCAGCCGGCTTCGAGTTTATGGGGTGCCTGCTGAGGGTCTAGAGAAATGAGCCAAAATACCTGGCTTGATCAGTTCAACCAGCTTTCAAAGGAACAGGCGGAAGCTGAGCTTTTTCGTTGTTGCGGATCTCGCCATTTTGCCAGACAAGTGGCAGGGCACCGTCCTTTTGCAAACGGTGAGGATTTGCTTCAGGCAGCGGATCGAGTCTGGATCTCCCTTTCACCCAGCGACTGGCGTGAAGCGTTTAGCCATCACCCAAAAATTGGGGCTCGGATTGGGGCCAGAAGCGGGGATTTAACCGGAGATTTAACCAAAGATTTAACCAAAGATTTAAAGGACCCGAAGGAGAGATTTTCTGCTACTGCACATTGGGCTAAAGAGGAGCAGAAAGGGGTCGAGGGATCTTCTGAAGCGCTGCTTCAAAGTCTTGCTGCCGAAAATGAGAACTATGAGAAGCGCTTTGGCCATATTTTCTTAGTTTGTGCGACCGGAAAAAATGCTCAAGAAATGCTGGCTTTACTCCAAGAGCGAATTCATAATGATCCCGAGGTAGAACTGAGGATTGCAGCTCAAGAGCAGGGCAAGATCACTCGAATCCGTCTGGAGAAACTTTTGAAATGAGCCCACGTAGCCCGATCACCACACATATCCTGGATACAAGTCGCGGAAAACCCGCCGCGAATCTTGCGATTCATTTAGAAATTCGCATTTCAGAAACAGAGTGGAAGTCGCTCAAGCATTCAAAGACCAATGCCGAGGGGAGGGCAGAAGATTTGCTTTCTCCTGAGATGTCTGCCCAACCTGGAATTTATCGCCTGACTTTTGACACCGCATCTTATTATCAGCTCCACGGAGTACCTTCTTTTTATCCAAGTGTTACCGTGATTTTTAAAATTATAGAGACTTCAAAGCCGAACGAGCATTATCATGTTCCTTTGCTTTTAAGTCCCTATGGCTATTCCACTTATCGTGGAGCTTAGAACAGAGACCTAAAATGGAAGGCCAAAAATGGAAGGGGCCAAAAATGGAAGGAACGATGAAACAATCCCTTACGCCTGAATCAATGAATGCCACCCGAGAAAAATTAAAAAAAGCGAATCACGCTTTCAATCAAGCCTATGCGGGAACTTCTTATACTCGCCAAGCGATCCACACCGTCTATGGCGGAGCGCATCTCTTTACGGCACAACTCGCTCAGAAAATGAGTGGTGTAGCTCTCCGGTCACTCGAGGAGTACGCGCCTCGTCCCGCCAATCTTTTGCAAGCATTGGGGCTCAGTGATTCACGCGCGGATGTCTCTCTTTGGGGTA
>JAHFAC010000104.1 GCA_023250755.1 Bacteriovoracaceae bacterium
TAGTCAATTCACAAATGCAACGTCTTTCATCACTAAAACGCGGTGCATCTTTTTTGCGAGATTCTGGTCATGAGTGACCAATAAGAGAGAAACCCCAGTGGCCTGATTAAGCTTGATCAAGAGATCCATAACCACTGAGCTATTGACAGAGTCCAAATTTCCGGTCAACTCATCCGCCAAAAGCAGCCTGGGCCTTAAAATCACGGCTCGAGCAATCGCGACCCTCTGCTGCTCACCTCCTGAAAGCTCTGCGGGGCGATGGTTGAGACGTTGCCCCAATCCCACAAACTGGAGAAGTTCAGCAGCCTGTTGTTCTGCGGGTTTTCGTGCGTGGCCCGCGATCAGTGCCGGCATCATCACATTCTCAAGCGCAGAAAATTCGGGGAGGAGATAATGGAATTGAAAGACAAATCCCAATGCGCGGTTCCTGAAAAGCGCAAGAGCTTTTTCAGAAAACTTAAACACGTCCTGTGACGAAGTCCCAAAAAACACTCGCCCGGAAGAAGGGGGCTCAAGTGTTCCTAAAATATGAAGGAGGGTGCTTTTTCCGACGCCGGAGGCCCCGGTGATTGCCACCATTTCGCCCGCTTGAATGCTGAAATCAATTCCACGCAGGACAGAGATTTCGGTCTTGCCCTTAAAAAAGGATTTCTTAATGCCCTCTGCGCGAAGCAAGGGCAGTCCGCTGGAGTATTGACGTGCCTCACTCATACCTGATTCCATCTAATGGCGAACGAGTCGAAACGCGGATTGCAGGATAAAGAGTCGCAGAGAAAGTGATGATCAACGCCAGCCCCACAATCAGCCCAATTTCTCGCCACCGTACAATGACCGGCAAAAAACCGATATAGTAAATGTCGGCTGGCAGATGGATCCAGTGGGTTTTCTCCAATAACCAGTTCACCCCAAGACCACCCAAAACCCCCACTCCCGTCCCGATCATGCCAATGCCCATGCCGATAAGACAAAAGAGAGTAAAACTTTGAATGGCTCGAAACCCCATTGCCTTGAGAATTGCAATCTCCTTCGTCTTATCGTGAATCATCATCATCAGCGTACTCACGACATTGAAGGCCGCCACGATAATGATGATCGTTAGGATGATGGCGATCACCACCTTTTCGAGCCGAATCGCGTAGAAAAGATTTTTATTGAGTTGGCTCCAATCCTTGGCCCGAAACGGTGGGCCAAAACTTTCAGTCAATCGATCCGCAACTCGACGAGAGTCTATCCTTTGGGGTCCGCCAGGCAAGCGCAGCTTAAAAGAAGTGACTCGGTTGGGTTGATCCAGCGTTTTCTGGAGAAAGGCCAAAGTACAAAAAAGGTACTTTGAATCATATTCATACATCCCCATCCGAAGTAAACCCACTACTTTTGCCTGAACAACCTTGGGACTCCCGACCCCTTCGAGTCCTGGAAAAACAAGGCGAATCTCACTGCCCTCTTGGGCTCCCAAGCGATCGGCCAAAACCGAAGCCAAAACGACTTCACCCTCGGCAATAGGCAGTCGACCTTTGTAAAGCCGGTCCGGAATCGCAGTCACCTGCCCCACCGTCTCTCCGTCAATTCCCTCCAGTACCGCACCGGCCACACCCGTAGGTCCTGAAACCATGAGTTCGGCAATAAAAGACGGCGTCACAGCTTGAGTTTCTGGAATGAGCTTTTTGATCTTGATTTGAATTTTCTCGGGATCCGAAATCGGATCCCTGCGGGAATAAAGAATCACATCCCCGTTCATTCCGGTAATCACATGTGTGAGCTCATTTTCAAATCCATTGATGACGCTCGTAACAACTGTGAGCGCCAGAACGCCGAGTGCCACGCCAATGACCGAAACCCATGCGATGAAGGAAAGAAATTGATCTGAAGAGTTTGAAAGTAAGAACCGGCGCGCCAAGACGGGAACCGCCGTGAACGCTCCTCGAAAGATCATGCTCCAGTTTCTCCACCTTCTGTAGAGTAGGTCTGAGGTCGCATTTGAGGAAAAAGGA
This sequence comes from Bacteriovoracaceae bacterium, assembly GCA_023250755.1. Taxonomy (GTDB): domain Bacteria; phylum Bdellovibrionota; class UBA1018; order UBA1018; family UBA1018; genus JAHFAC01. Next base: position 1,992 of record JAHFAC010000104.1, read on the forward strand.
TGACGTCCCGAATACTGGGTGAATCGGTAAAGAACATCACCATCCGATCAATCCCAATGCCCTCGCCTGCTGTGGGCGGAAGTCCATACTCAAGTGCGGTCACATAATCCTCGTCCATGCCGCAGGCTTCTTCGTTTCCGGCATTTTTAGCGTCCATTTGCGCGAGAAACCGTTCTTTTTGGTCAATGGGATCATTCAGCTCTGAAAAAGCATTGGCCATCTCTCGTCCATAAATAAAAAGCTCAAAACGATCGACCAAGAAGGGGTCTTTTTCATTCTTTCGCGAAAGAGGCGAAAGGTCGAGCGGATAGAGAGTTAAGAAGGTAGGTTGAATGAGATGCTTTTCCACCTCCTCATCAAAAATGACGGCCATAAGGCCCCCAACCGTATCTTTGGGGTTCATGGGCAGGCCTTCGGCCTTGCCATACTCTAAAAGAGCCTGACGATCTCTGAGTCGCCCACGATCTTTAAAGCCGGAGTGTTTCAAAATCGCGTCCTCAAAACCGACTCTCTCCCAGGACTTGCCGAGATCAATTTCGGTTCCTTGATAAACGGGTTTGAGATGACCCAACACATGCTCCGAAACCTGCCGAAAAAGCTTCTCCGTCAGGTCCATCAGATCCTCATAGGTTGCGTAAGCTTGGTAAAACTCAAGCATGGTAAATTCGGGATTGTGCTTGATCGAAATCCCTTCATTCCGAAAGTTGCGATTAATCTCGAAAACGCGCTCAAATCCCCCAACCACCAAGCGCTTGAGATAAAGCTCAGGCGCGATCCTCAAAAAAAGCTCCATATCGAGCGCATTATGATGAGTGGTAAATGGCCGCGCTGTGGCACCTCCGGCAATCGGATGCATCATGGGAGTTTCGACCTCTATAAAGTCCCGTGCACGAAAAAAATTCCGAACCTCGTCAATAATTTGAAAACGCTTACGAAATGTATCGCGCGTTTGATCGCTCATCATTAGATCGAGATAGCGCTGACGGTACTTAATCTCGACATCGGCGATCCCATGGTATTTTTCCGGAAGCGGCTTGAGCGATTTGGTGAGCAAAGTGATTTTAGCGCAATTCACGGAAAGCTCACCGGTCTTGGTTTTGAAAACGACGCCTTCAGCAAACAAAATATCGCCGATATCCAGCTCTTTAAAGGCCTGATACGCAGCATCCCCAACTCTGCTTTGCTGAACGAAGAGCTGAATCACTCCGGTCCGATCCTTCAAAGTGACGAACGAGGCTTTTCCAAAAATACGGATCGCCATCATCCGACCCGCAACAGAACAAGGCTGGGCCAAAGCCTCGAGTTCTTCTTTTGATTTTTCATCAAAAGACCGGTGCAAATCTGCAGCAAACGAGTCCGGCGCAACGCCATTCTTGTAAGGATTTTCACCTTGGTCCTGGAGTTTCCGCAGCTTTCCGATCCTGACCTGTTCTTGCTCGGTTTGAGTGGCTAGCTGAGACATCTCAAGTCACCGACTTTCCAAATATTTTTCTGCATCGATTGCAGCCATACAACCCGTGCCCGCCGCAGTGACTGCCTGACGATAAACGGGATCTGCGACATCTCCCGCGGCAAAGACTCCGGGAATACTGGTTTTTGTCGTTCCTAGCTCAGTTAAAAGATAACCTGCTGGATTGATTTTGAGCTGAGAATGAAAAAGCTTGGTATTGGGTTCATGGCCAATGGCAATAAAAAGGCCTTGGACCTTGAGTTCCTGCAGGGCTCCTGTTTTTAAGTTCTTGAGCCTCAAACCAGCGACTTCTTGATCTCCTAAAACTTCATCTACACCGCTATCCCAAATCCATTTAATTTTTGAATTTTTGAATGCCTTATCTTGCATGATTTTACTGGCCCGAAGCGTGTCTCTTCGATGAATCACCGTAACAGACTTAGCAAAACGAGTGAGAAAAGTCGCCTCCTCGAGTGCGGTGTCGCCGCCTCCCACCACAGCGATATCCATGTTCTTGAAAAAAAATCCATCACAAGTGGCACAGGACGAGACCCCTTTGCCCCAAAATTTCTTTTCTGAGGGGATGCCCAGCCACTTTGCTGATGCACCTGTCGCGATAATCAAAGTCTCGGTCTTAATCTCTCGCCCGTCTTGGTAGCTCAAAATCATGGGCTGCTTTGACAAGTCCGCACTCTGCACCACCCCTTGTAAAAATCGTGTACCAAAGCGTTCGGCTTGTTTGCGAAAGATCACCATGAGTTCAGGACCCATAATTCCTTCAGCAAAGCCGGGATAATTTTCAACATCGCTGGTAATGGTGAGCTGGCCTCCGGGCTGATCGCCCTCTAAGAGCAAGGGGCGAAGATTCGCTCGAGCAGCATAGATTGCCGCTGTCAGGCCCGCAGGGCCTGATCCCAAAATAGTCACTGATTCTACGCCGTCCACCCCGCCGCCTGCGTGACTCATTTTAAGAAAATGACTTAATGCGTGGTTGATGCTGAAAAGGGGCCAGGACCGTCTGGCTTGTCATCAATAATGGTTTCGGTATTGACCCAAGTCGCATTTTCAGCGTCATCAGGAAGGTTTTTTACCGATTTAGCTAGCTCTTCGTGAGTGACGAGACCTCGCTCCACGTTTCTCTCAACAACACGAACATCCAGCCTCTTCTTATCTACTGCTTCATTCAGGAGTGCCATAATAGTGATCTAGATAAATCGGAATAGGACATCCTGTCAATGCCTCAATGCCAAGTCTTAGGACCTGGGTCAGAATCTTCCCAACGACCGGAGCTGGTCTTCTTTTCATTATCAATGATGAGCTTGAGGTGCCCTGGATTCTTTTTGGGCTGGGAAGCAGAAAATAACCCACTGCCCCCTTGAGATCCTCGCTCAACCCGACGGCGCTGAGAAATTTGCCAAAGAGCTCGCACCCAAAGATAAACAAATCCCCCCCCCATCCCCGCCAAATGAGCTGCACTCGCCAATCCGCCTCCCGCTCTTCCAGAAAAGAGGGTTGTCATCAGCTCCACCAAGGCCAAGATCCAGACAAAGTGCTTGGCTTTCATTGGAAAAAACAACATGAACAAGAAAACCCGCTCACCAAAAAGCAAACCATACGCGAGAAGCAGGCCATAGATTGCGCCTGAGGCCCCTACCATGGGCACAAAGAGATTTTGCCCTTTCCAAGCAAGCGTTTGAATCAGCAAGTAAACGATTCCTGCGCAGGTCGAGCAAAAAAAGTAGTACTTAAGAAAGCGACGAGTCCCCCAAAGCATCTCCAAATCTACGCCAATAAAAACCAGAAGCATCAGATTTAAAAATAGATGCATCACATCGCCATGAAGAAAAGGATAGGTAAAGAGCTGCCAAAAGCGATATTCCAGGATAATCCCGGCCGGAACCAGACCCAACCCGCCGAGAAGGTTGGCACCAAAATATTGATCGGCCGTTTGTTGGACGATAAAAACCACAAAACAAGCGATGAGAAGAGCTTTTACAGCAGAAGTCAGGCGTATGGGCATAAAAATCCTTGGGCTTAGGGGTTCATGGCCTCCATCAACTCAATCAAAATACCACCAGCCGACGCTGGATGGATAAAATTAATCAGCATCTGGTGTGCCCCCTGACGAGGCTCCGGGTAAGTGAGTCGATAACCTTCCTGTGTTAGCTTTTGACAAAGTGGCTTCAGATGCGCTGTTTCGACCAAAAATGAAAGATGATGAATGCCAGGTCCCCGCTTTTCAATAAACTTTGCCACAGCGCTACCTGGATCGGTCACTTCCAGGAGTTCAAGGTGGTACCCCTGTTCATTGGACTGTTTTGGGGACTGTTTTGGGAGCTGTTTAGGCGTCTCAAGCTCAATAAAGTGGGCCTTGACCCCCTGGTCTGCAACTGTCTCAACATGATCGATTTCCAACCCCAAAAGCGAAAAGAGCTTACGCATCGCCGGAAGGTTATCCACCGCAATTCCGATGTGATTCAAACTCAGCTTCATGAATCCCCTTTCATTTTGACATCCGCTCGCAGAACCCTTTAACCTATTTATAACCGAAATCGGCAAATATGACCCTCTTCAAAAAACTAAACCACAAAAGAATCTTTGGCCTCGATCTTCTGCGTGCCTGTGCCATCCTCACCGTCTTATTTTATCATACGGATCATTGTATTTCGGGAATTCCAGAAACCATAACGGGATTTTTTCATACAGGATGGGTTGGCGTAGATCTATTTTTCGTTCTTTCAGGTTTTTTGATTGGAAGCCAAGCGTTCGAAAGCAACAGCGAATCCTCTTTAAAAGGTCAGCTGCGAAACTTCTGGGTCCGTCGTTGGACTCGTACTCTCCCGCTGTATTCTTTGGTTTTATTGACCTT